>CANFGA010000229.1 GCA_947446335.1 Oxalobacteraceae bacterium
CGATTCTGGTATGCCATCCCAGTGATATTGAATCCATCGCTGGAAGTGCCCGAACTGTAGCGCAGCAACGCGCTGTATTTGTGCACGTCTTCGGGAATTTGCCACGGACCATCGTTGCGTTGCACTTCGATGCCATATAGCAGCGTGCCCCCAGCCGAAGGCAATGAATCGGCCAGCAGCGCGCGCCGATAGCCGTCGCTGCCCAGCGTCAAGCTGGCGATTCCAGCCGGCAGGCGATCAATCAGGCGCAGGCGCGCCGAACCGGCAGAGGCAAAGTCGCCGTCGCCGGCAAAATACACGCCCTTGCGGTAATCGATGCGCTGCACCAATTCCGGGATCAGAAAATTGAGGTCGGAATACCCTTGCCCGTGTGCATGCGTGCGCATGTTGACCGGCATGCCGTCGACAAAGGTGGCGAAATCGGTGCCATGGTCGAGATTGAAGCCACGCAAGAAATACTGATTCGCCTTGCCGTCGCCGCTGTGCTGGGTGACGATCATGCCGGGCACAAATTCGAGCAATTCGCCGGTGCGCAAGACCGGGCGATTGCGGATCAGCTCGGCCGTCACTGTGCCCGCGCTGGCGGCATCGGACATGCCCACGGCATTGTCGTAGTGGCCCGCAACCGCGACTGTCTGCATCGCGGGCGCTTCTTCGGCCCGGCTGACCTGGGTGGTCAGCGATGTCAAAAAAAACACACCAGCCACGCCGGCGGCGGTAAACACATCGATCCTTCTGTTGCCTTGCATAAAGCTCCCCGTCTTGCCGTTGTTTTGATTGCGCACGCTGCTGCGGTGCATCTGCTGTGCATTTTATATACGTGCCAAGGCGAGGGATCGGATTCAACGATCATGGCGGCGGGTGCGGCGCTGAGCGAAGCGCAGATCGGGCCAGTGCACCCAGACCAGCAACAGCAGCGCAAGCAATGCCGGCAGCGGGCGCAAATTGGTCGGCGCCAAGGCCCTGGTGGCCAGCGCCGGATCGAGCATCGCGCGGCGCAGTGCCGCCGCGCTGTCGAGCCGGGCATAAGCGAGCCCGCTTTGCCGCGCCAGCGCCATCAGATGCGGCGCGCGCAATTCGGACAAATGTTCATGGTCCTGCCCTTCAAGCAAACCTGCCACTTGCACCACATCGTCGGGGCCCCAGTAGCCGATCACGCGCCCGGACGCATCGCTCCTCGGCATGCGGCTGGGCAAGTCGCCGCCGACGCCGATCAGCCAGCCGCCCGGGCCGGTGGCATCGGCAACCGTGGCAGGCATGCCCAGTTGGCCCGATGGCAACGGCGGCGCTTCCTGGCCATCGGTGATGAAAATGATGTTGGTTCCTGGCATTTCGTCGGCGTTGCGCAGCGCCCAGTAGACGCCCTTGCCGACATTGCTCGCATTGGCCCAGCGCATGCGGCCATCGATCCGGTCCAGCGTCGACAGCAGCACGTCGTAGTTGCTGCACACTTCGATTGGCAGCAGCAGCGCAAAACTGCGGTAATCGGCAAAGATGCTCCAGCCCACCTTCGAGCCGCAAGGCAAGGCGAGCAAGGTTTCGCGCATCGCCGCGCGCGCTAAAGCCAGACGGCTCACGGCCACGCCGTCATGAGTCACATCGGCCACGTTCATGCTTTGCGTGATGTCGAAGGTCACCATCGTGCTGCTGGTATCGCGCGGCAAGCTCACATCCGGCATCCATGCCGCCATTGCCAGCAAACCCAGCGCCGCGATGATGCGCCAGTGTGCGCGCGCAATCGCGCGCTGCAGCAGCGGCCCCCATTTCAACCATTTCAGCGTTGGCCCGGCTTTCACAAGGGACTCTCCATCGTCATTGTTGCTCACGGCAAGTCCTGCGCGCTCATGCCGCCCTGGCTGACCGGACGGCGCTTGACGGGCTCGCCCTCCACTTCGGCCAGCGCGTCCTGTTCGGGCGCCAGACGCAGCGTGCGTTCGAGGTTATAGCGCGCATCCCAATCGCCGGGCGCTGTTTGCAGCAGATCGCGGTAGCGCTTCTTCGCCAGTTCCAGCAGCGGCAAGGCCGTGGCAGCAGTGGCGACCGAGGCGCCAGCGGCGATACCCTGGCGCAGATACATGTTGCCCAGATTGAACAAGGCGGCGCGCCCGGCGGCGCTGTCGGAGTGGCGCAAGATCAGCGCGCTGTAGGCCTTGAAGGCGGCATCGTGCTGCCCGGTTCTGGCCAGCGCCAGCGCATGCGCCAGCATGGCCGGGGGCGCATCCATCGGTGCCTCAGGCATCATCTCAGGTATCACCTCAGGCGCAGCGCCGGGCAGACGCACATCGGCTGCGGCGATTGCCTCGTTCACTTGCAAGGCATGCTGCAAGCGCCAGCCTTGCCAGGCGCTGGCTGCGGCAAAGAGCAGCACCGCCGCGCCAAAGAAGAGATGCATGGCACTGCGCTTCATGACAAACTTCATGGCTGTCCTCATGTCCATCTCCTCATGTCCAGCTGCGCAATTGCAGCGCGCGGCATGCCAGCAACAAGGCGCCTGCGCACAGCGCCGCGATGAAAAATGTTGCGCTGTCATCCTGGCGCGGCATCCGTTCGAAAAAAGACAGGGGCAGATTCTGCTGGCGATCGATCTCGGCCAGTGCGGCAGCCATCGCATCGGCATCGTCGGCTTGATAGAACCGGTATGGGGTGTCCAGGGAAAGGAAAAAGCGGTGCAAGGCCACCTCATCGGACTCGTGCGCAGCAGCCGGCGCGGCCATGTCCTCGCTCATTTCCTTCAAGTTCGGGCTGATCGAGTTGCTGCGAATATAGATGAAATACAAGCCGATCCGGTTGCGCGCCAAGCCTTCGCGTATCCGCAACTGGGTCGCAGAGTCCAGCTTCGCGCCGCCGTCGGAGACGATCAGGATGATCCGACTGCCCGAATAGCTGCGCCGCTGGAATGCACTGATCGCCTCTTGCAGCGCGGCGCCCATGTTGGTGTTGGGCAAGCCACGCCCGATCCCGGCGGCTGCCAACCCGGCCAGCACCGCCTGGTTATGGTCGGAAAACGGCGCCACCGGCATCACACTGGTGCTGAACGTGGTCAACGCAAAACGGTCGTCCGGGCGCTTGGTGACGAACTCGGTCAGCAATTGGCGCGCCACCATGTTCTTCGATTCGCCGTCCGACAAGCCGCCGGCCGCCCCCGCCAAGCCCTTGGGTGGAATGATGGCATCCATGCTGGTGCTGCGATCCATCAGGATCAAGGCCTCGGCGCCGTGACCAAAGCGCTGCAATTGTGCGCCGGAGCGCCCCGGACTGGCCAGGCCGATGACGGTACACGCCATCGCCAGGATCGCGCAAGCGCGCCACAGCCATCCCAGACGATGCCCGAGCGGATCCGGTGGCAGCCAAGCCAGTGCTGGAAAAACCAGCGTGTCGGAGCGCCGGCGCAACAGCGGCAGCAAGGCTAGCGGCAACAGTGCCAGCAGCCAAGGATGGACAAAGTCGATGTACATCAGCTGGCCCGTTCGATGCGGCGCAGCGCGCGGCACAAGCGCATCAGGCTGATCGGCCGCGCCACCGGCGCACACGCAAAGAAGCGCGCGCTCGACTGCGCATAGAAATCGTCGAGTTGCGCGCGCAGCGGCAGCAACTGGGGCGCCTGTTCGAGCAAGCCTGGGCTGGAATTGGAGTAAAGGGCGCTACCAGCCGTGGCGTTCAAGGCCCGGTGCAGCGCAATCCAAGCTGCGGCATTGTCGTCGATACCATGGCCTTCGATGCGAGCGCGCCGTTCCAGGCCCTTGAGCTCGCGCCAGGCGCGCGCAAACGGCAGCTGCTGCGCATCGCTTTGATTGCGCCACAGCATCCAGATCAGCCAGGCGCACAGGCTCAGGGCCAGCGCGGCCAGGCTGGCCTTGAGCCGCCACACCATGGTCGCCGTCGCCATCAAAGTGGCGGCGCGATCGGGCTGCATCGCTTGCAAGGCGCCCTCGGCGAATACTTGCCCCGGCGTCAAGGGACCGATGCTGAGCGGCCAGGCAGCGATCTTCAACATGCGCCCGGACTTCGATGCCAGGTTCAGCTCCGGCAGCGCCACGGCAACCAGCGCGCGCGGCGCATTGATGATCTGGTACTGAAGCACCAGCCAGCGCTGCCCCTGTTGATCGACTTCGACGCGCGGCGCGCGGCGCGCGAACCAGATGCCGATCCGATCGGCGCCAGGCAAGGCTGCCGGCTCGAACCGCTCGCCGCCATCTTGCAACAGGATACGCTGCGTCAGAAGATCGCCGATCACATGGCCGAAGCTGCGCGGCTGCGCAGTCAAGGCTGGCGCACTCGTCAAGTCTTGAGCAACAACAATCGGCGACCAGCACAGCGCGGCAAACAGCAACAGCGCTGCATGGAATCGATTCTTTTGCAGCGTCATGGCTCGCCCTCCAGAAAATGGCGCGATAACGCTTCGGGATCGAAGTCGCCCAGCAGATAGAACGCCCGCATGCCAGCCTTGGCAAACAGCGCATCGATCTCGCGGCGGCGCTGCGCCACGTTGCTGCGCCACTGCGCGCGCAGTTTGCTTGTGACCCACAAGGTGCGGCGGGCGCCGGACTCGGCATCGCGCAGCGCCAGCAGCACATCGTCGGCCGGCGCTTCAATCTCGGCCCGGTCCCAGACCACGACCGGCACCACGCAGGCATGCGCCAGCAAGTCGAGCGCACCGGCCAGCGGCGCCAATGGCCAATGAAAGTCGGATACCAGAAATACCAGGCCCGCCTTGCCAGCGAGGCGCTCCAGCGTGCGTTGCAGCGCCGCGCCGCCACCCCGTGCATCTCGGTCAGGGACCGCATCTCGATCTGCGGCGTACTGGCGCAGCGCATCAGCCATCGCGCCCCCGCCCCCGCGGCTGTGCCGGGCCGGCAAGTACAGCTCGTCGCCATCGGCGCGGTCATGATTGAACGCCATCAGGCCGGCCGCATCGCCGGCGCGAAAAGCGCTGCGCCCGAGCGAGTCGACGAAGTCAGCCACCACATCGAGCTTGGCACGCGCAGCACCGAATGCCATCGATGCCGAGACATCGACCACCGCATGCACCAAAACCGATGCGCGTTGCCGGTAGATGCGCACCAGCCACTCGCGCCGAACGTCGAGCAAACTGGCGCGCAGATCGAGGCGGCGCGGGTCCGGATGGTCGAACAAGCGCCCATGCGCGGCAAATTCCTGGCCCGCGCCCAGGCTGGTACCGGGATGGGCGCCGGGTCGAAAGCCCCCCACAGCCGTGTTCAGCCGGTATTGAAATTCATCGATGGCATCCATGGCTCAGGGCGAGGCGACGCGGTCCATGATCTGCGTCACCAGCTCTTCGGCCAGCGCGGCGCGCCGCAGTTCGTAGACTGGGGTGAAGAAAATGCGGTGCCCCAGCGTCGATGGCAGCACTGCATGCAAGTCGCCTGGCACCAGATGGCTGCGCCCGGATAGCCATGCCAGCACGCGCGCCGCCCGCATCAAAGCGCTCATGCCGCGCGGACTGGCGCCGGCCAAAATCAATTTGTCCATGCTGACGCCGTCCAATTTGACACCGAAACGCGCCGGATCTTCGGTCGCTTGCCACAGGTCGAGCACATAGCGCTCGATGGTCGCGCTCGCTTGCACATGGCGCTGGATCGCCGCGCCCAGCGTGTTCAGCTGCTGCCAGTCGAGCACGCCAGGCTGGACCAGTTCGAGCAAGGCGTCGGCGTCGTGGAAGGCGGGATCGAATACCAGAGCGCGCCGGA
>CANFGA010000230.1 GCA_947446335.1 Oxalobacteraceae bacterium
ATCATGTTGGGCGGGGGGGTCGTCTGCAAGGGCCGTATTGTCGCATGCCTAAGGCCGCGACTGCGACCGATCACCGTCAGTTTGCAACACGCAGGCCGTGCCGCCTGGACAGCGCGACGCACGCGTCGAAATAATGCCCCGTTGATGGAACTTGACGCGGACCCAGGCGTCTATCTTTTGGTTTTTGCATTACATCGTCCGGAACCAGCACGGAAATCCGCCCGTTGACATCCCCCATCGAGGTGAATCATGTTATCGCGCTTCATCAGCCCCGCGCTCCCCCCCGCGTTCAAGGCTGCACTTGGAAAGCATGCCGAACTCCAGCTATCCTTCTGCACCGAGATCGGCAACAAGATGCTGACCGCATCGCAGCAGATGATGCAATTGAATCTGCAACTGATGCACGCTGTCATCGCGCAAATGGACAGCGCCAACCATCAATTGATGCAGGCGCAAAACCCGGCCGAGTTTGCCTCGGCGATGGTCAATCAGGTGCATCCGATCGTCGAGCATTGGCGCAGCTACCAGCAGTGCTTGCCCAACGTGCTGGCCAGCACCCAGATCGAACTGACCAAGGCCGCCGAATCGCATGTCCCGCAAGCGACCCGCAGCGCCGTCGCCATCGCCGATGAATTGACCCGCGCCGCCGCCGAAGAAGCAGAAAAAATCAGCGCAAACCAGCGCGCGCTGCTCGAAAAAATCAGCATCAACTTCGATGAGAGTGCCGATACCGGCAGGCCGGAGCGACGCATCCATTGATCGCTTTGCATGCACGCCAATCAGTGGATGCGCGATCGGATGACTGTGAAACCATTGCCAGCCTGATCGTTCTAAAAAATCGATACGGTCGCGTTGGCATGAAGGACAGCAACCATCGAGCCAGTTTTGTGCCTGCAAGTGTCGCCATCATCGGCGACGAATCGGGAACGGAAGTTGTAACAGTGACCGAAGTTATGGAAGTTACGAAGGTTGTACGTACAACAAGGGGATAGCCATGACAACAAGCAGCGACAGCAAGGTCACGCAATCGGCAAGCCGGAACCGACAAGCGGGCGATCCGCAAGGAGGCAAACGCGGTTTTGCCGCAATGGATCAGCAATTGCAACGCGAAATCGCCAGCAAGGGTGGCCAGGCTGCCCACCAGAAAGGAACCGCGCACGAATTTGACTCAAAAGAGGCGCGTCTGGCCGGCCAGAAAGGTGGCGCCATGGTCAGCCGCGACCGCGAGCACATGGCGCAAATTGGCCGCCGCGGTGGCGAAAGTCGGCAGGCGGCGCAGCGCGACGAAGATCGCGCATCGATTTCACCGAGTGCACCGGATCAGAAAAAAACCGGCAAACCTGCCATCAAACCAGGCAACCGCTGAGCTTGCAGCCAATTTAGAACGGGACATGTGCCAGCGCCGGGACTCGCTGCAGCGGGGCGTGGTGCGATATGTTACATTCGGGTTGTCACCATGCAACCGCAGATCCGCACCATGCCACCATTGAAATACCTGAGCGCTTATTCCGACCAGACCCGGCAGCAAGTATCGCAATTGATCGAAGAAAACAAGCTCGGTGCGCTGCTGAGCAAGCGTTATCCTGCCGCACACGGAGTCCGCACCGACAAGGCGCTGTATCAATACGTGCAAGACTTGAAAAACGAATTCCTGCGCAATGCGGACCCAATCAACAAGGTCGCTTTCGATAACAAGATCCACGTGATCAACCACGCGCTGGGCTTGCACACCACCATTTCCAGGGTTCAGGGCGGCAAGCTGAAATCGAAGCATGAAATTCGCATCGGCACCCTGTTCAAGCAAGCACCGCTGGAGTTCTTGCGCATGATCGCCGTGCATGAACTGGCGCACGTCAAGGAAAAGGAACACGACAAGGCTTTTTACAAGCTGTGTTGCTACATGGAGCCGGCCTATCACCAGTATGAATTCGACCTGCGCCTGTACCTGACCCACATCGATGTATCGGGCTCGCGCCTGTGGGATCCAACGTCGGCCCCATGATGCATTCAAGCAGCCTTTTTGGCTGCTTCGACATCGAGCCGTTCGGTCGCATCTTGCGCCTTGCATGATGCGGCAGCCTGATACAAGGCGCTGGCCGCAGCCTTTTTTGCAGCCCCCTCCAGCGTCAGCAGCGCATGCGCATACTCGATGCGGGTGACGGCCGAATCCGGGTTCAGCGCCAGCGCAGCATCGAAATAGCCGTAACTGTCTTTTTGACTCACGCCATAGCGCAAGGCGCCGATGACGGCGCCGACCTTGCCGATGATTTCAGCGTGATAGGTGCCCAGCGCAACATGCGCATCGGCATGGCGCGGCGTCAGTTCCAGCGTCTTCATCAAGCTTTGGTACACCTTGCCGGCCACACCCTGTGCCAGCGCCTTCAACACCGAACTATCCTGGGCACGGCGGCCCAGCGCATAGGCGTGCCAATAGTAAGCGGCGGCATTGCACGGCTGCTGCGCTTGCTGCAGTTCGCAGCGCTCGATGACCGCGTCAAGGCGCGCGCCCTTGTCGCTGCCAGCGAGATAATGTGCGTGGATACAACTGGCCTTGTGCGCTACCGAATAACCGTCGATGCCGTACGCGAGGCCACGCTGCGCTGCCAGTTCAAAGTCGCCGGCGTGAAAAGCAATCCAGCATTGCACCAGCTCAGTATCTTGCGGCCATGGCTCGGCGTCGCCCGCATGCAGCCTGGACCAGGCGCGCTTCAAGCGCGCTGGGGTATATACATAATCGATCTGGGGATAAGGAAACTTTTTCCACGCCACACTATCCTCCTTGCTAGAATTTCTTCAGATACTCCTCAGACAGCTTTTTGAACAGCAGATGTGTTTCTTTGCGCAAATAAGGGCCGATCAGCGCCAGCACCTGGTAGCAGCCGCGCGCAAGCGCATCCGACATCGATTGCGGCTCCGAATATTTGCGCGGATTGCGCACATATTCATACGAGAGCCAGTAAGTAGCCACGACCACCATATTGGTTGCCATCGCATCGATTTCCATGTCGGACGCTTCCAGTGCCTGCTCGCTGCGCAAGTCTTCGCATAATTGCTTGGCAACCTTGATCTTGTGCGCCAGGATCAGCTTGAAATGCAACTCCACTTTGCGATTGCGCGACAACAAGTCGTTCAAGTCCCGGTAAAAAAAACGGTAACGCCAGATCAATTCGAACATCAAGTGCAAATACAGCCAGACATCTTCTATGTTCGAACGACGCCCGCCCGGGACGGTCAGTATCCGTTCGACCTCGACTTCGAATTGGGTGAAGATAGAATTGACGATATCGTCTTTATTACGAAAATGATAATATAAATTTCCTGGCGAAATATTCATTTCCTCGGAAATCACGGTGGTGGTGATATTGGGCTCGCCAAACTCATTAAACAAGCGCAACGACAATTCCAGAATGCGTTCGCGGGTACGTCGTGGTGCTTTTTGTAACATGGGGCGCTCTCTGGTTTTTCCATTGCCAGCATAACACTGAAAATGGGTCACAGGCCCGAGGCCCGGGCGGCGTCTGAGGCCGCGCCGCTGTCCCTGTGCAGCACGGCCGGTTTCATTCTTTATTTAATTCTTTGTTTGTCTCGCTGCCGGCTTGATCGCAGCAGCCCTCGATGCCGAGGTGGGAAAAATGGCCTCGGCTGCGGGCTTGTCTGTCGCGGGCTTGCTTGCTGCGGGCTTGCTTGTTGCAGGCTTGGTCGTTGCAGCCTTCGCGGTCCCGCCGTTGCCCTTGGGCGCGGCAGTCGCTGCCTTGGCAGCGCGCTTGACTGCCGGCTTGGCCGCTGCCTGCATCGCTTCTGCCGCGCGAGCCACCGACAATTGCGCCACGGCCATGCTCAATTGCTCGACGCGCTTGGTCAAATCAGCGATGTCGCCCTGCGTGGGCACGCCGATTGAACTGAGGGCGCGCGCAACGCGCTCCTCGAACACTTGTTCGAGCTTGTCCCATGAACCGGAGGCTTGCTTGCCGACATCGCCAGCCATTTTCGACACGGTGCCAGTCACATCGAAAGTCTTGTCTTCAGCGAGCTTCTGGGTCCGTTTTTGCAATTCGGTGCCTTCCTTGACCAGCTTCGCAAAAACACGCCCTCCTTCTTCTTGCGCCTTGGCGAAGGCACCCAGGCCGGCTTGCCAGATCTGCTGGGCAGAAGTGCGCACCGCGTTCGCCAATTGCTTGTCTTCTGTCTGCGCCTTCAGTTTCTTGACCATCATCAGCTCCCTTGTGTATGAAAAATTCAAGCAATTTAACCATATTATTTTAGATAACAACACCAGAGACAGGGTTCTGATGCAAGACACCGCAAACATCGTGCGCAATGCCATTGGCAGCGGCTGCGCCCGGATGCTGCGCCAGAGCAATTTCATCGAGCACGCACTGCAAGATGCGGTAGTCGCGCCCCATCGCGACATGGCCGACGCCGCCAAATTCGATGTTTTTTGCACCCGGCAAATGACAAGATGTTTGCGGTGCAACGATGTTATCGTGATGGGAAAAAATCGATGTCAACAATGCGCGCTGCGCTGCACTCTCGCTTGCGGCCAGCGTGGCTAGCCAATGACTGTCGGGTCGCATCTGACGCGCATTGCTGCCGATCCCGAACTGCGCCAGATGCGTGCCGTGATGCGGCGTGCCCAGCGTAATCACGCGCGCAATGCCGGCGCTGCCATGGGCGCGCAAATAGGCGCGCACCACCAGCCCCCCCATGCTGTGGGCAACGATGATCAAGTCAGGGCTGCCGCTGCGCGCGCGCAGCGCCTCGATGGCGCGCTGCAACTGTGGCACATAGTCATCGATGGCGGCCCCGAGTGGCTCCAGGTCGAGTGCATGATGGCTGATCTGGTGTCGCTCCAGCAGCGCGCCGAGTTGCCGCCAATAGCCGCTGTTGCAGGCATAGCCATGCACCAGCAACACCGGCAAGGCGTTCGCTTGCAGCGCAATATGCCAATTTTTCTTCGGCCACGCCATGCTCCAGGACGACGCCAGCAAGGTGGCGAAAAACTCATCGAAAAACAGACGCAAACGGCCCCGCAGCGGCGGCTTGTATCGGACCGGCGTGGCGCTGCGATAGTGCCAGCTCAGACCAAAGTTCTGGACCGTGATCCAGGCCCGCAGCAACAGCAGCACCGCCAATGACGATAGCAAAGCCAGCGTCCATGCCTGCACCGAAGGCGCAACATCCCAGAAACGCAGCGCCCCCAGCGCCAACGCGCCGACCGCTGCCAATTGCAACAAAAGAAAGCACCTGAGCATGCGCGCGATCATCGGCAAGCCACCTGGACTGGTGCACTAGCTATCAAAAAATGTCTGCCCGCTGTTTGCATATGATTTATTCCTTTTTCATAGTGTACGCCGGGGAGAAATCCTCGTTGATGAAAAAAGAGCGTGCTTGATGCAGACGATTCTGTTAAAAAAGAAGCAGGATGGGCAAGGAGGTTCAATGTGATCAACAAAGCCGATGTAATAGCTACACTGGAACAGCAATTGCGCACGGTCAAGGCCGAGCGTCAGGCCGCAGAATGCAACCCGGCGCTGCTGACGGCCCGCGCTGCGCTGAAAAGACATCAATCAATGCGGCTGGCGCAAACCCATGCCGATTTGCTGGCAGCGCCCGATACGCGCGATGCCGCGCTGTTCTTTCTCGACGAGTTGTATGGCGCGGAAAATGCAAGCGCGCGCGACGTCGATCTGGAACGGATCATACCGAC
>CANFGA010000231.1 GCA_947446335.1 Oxalobacteraceae bacterium
CCCGGCAAGGCGCTGGCGGTGGCCTTGACGGCGATTCTGCATGCCTGGAGCGGACGGCAATGCCACATCGTGGGCGCCAGCGATTATCTGGTGGCGCGCGATGCTGCTGCGTTGGGCGCGCTGTACCGCATCTGCGGCTGCAGCGTGGCTGCGCTGGCGAGCAGCACTGCGCCAGCCGACCTGGCGCAGTGCTATGGCGCCGATGTGCTGTATGCGACCGGGCGCCAGCTGCTGTCGGACTTCATGCGCGATCATTTGTTGCTGGGCGGCGCCGTCAGTTCCTTGCGGCGCAGCCTGCATGCGCAGCACATGGCGCAAGACGCGCCGCGCCCGGTCACGCGCGGCACCAGCGTGGCGCTCATCGACGACATCGAAGCGGTGCTGGTCGAAGACGCCGCCAGCCCGGTGCTGATCAGCGCCGCAGGCCATCATTCGGTGCTCGATGGCGCGACCCAGGCAGCCATGGTCGTGATCGATGCCTTGCACGCCGAGCGCGATTACCAATTGCAGCACCAGCCGCTGCTGCAGGTGCATTTCACTGAAGAAGGCGAGGCCAAGCTGGCGCATCTGGCGCTCAAGCTGCCGCTCTACTGGCAGCATCCCGTCAGGGCCAGCGATCTGCTGTCGCTGGCCCTGCTGGCGCGCGATGGCCTCGAATGCGAACGTCACTATGTGGTGCGCGAAGGCAAGATCATCGTCACCGATGACAGCGTCTACCGGCTGCTGGCCGGGCGCTCCTGGCAATTCGGGATGCTGCAAGCGCTCGAAGCGCGCCATGGCTTGCCCTGTTCGGTGCCGCCGCGCACCATCGCGCGCGCGGCCTTTCAGAGTTTTTTTCCGCGCTACCATAGCCTGGCCGGGGCCGGCAGTACGCTCGCCGCTCTGGCGCCGGAGTTGCTGGCCATCTATGGCTTGCCGCTCGCCAGATTGGCGAGCGCCGGACCGCAGCCCGATGCCAGATTCTTCGATCAGCAAGGCGCCAAGCTCGATGCGCTGGTCGATCTGGTCGAACAGTTGCACCGGCAATGCTCGCCGGTGCTGGTGAACGCACCGCGCAACGCCGACATGGTGGCGATCGGGCGCATGCTGCTCGAGCGCGGTATCGCCTTTGCCGCAGCCGACGGCCGGGACGCGGCAGCCGATGCGCAACTGCTGTGGTGCGCCGGACACGAGCTTGCCGCCGAGTCGGGGCATGATGCGTCCCTTGACGCTGGACTTGATGCGCCCTCTGGCGTCGGTCGCATCACTTTGCTGGTCGGGGCGGCCGGGCGCGGCGCCATCATCGATCCCGCCGCATCCGCCTTGCATGTGCTGTTGTTCGAGCACTGGGATACGCGCCGCGCCGACCTGGCATTTTTCACGCTCGGTGCGCGCGCCTTCGTTTTCGCATCGGTCGACGATGACGTGTTGCTGCGGAATTTGCCACCGTGGGCCGCCTGCCTGCGCCGCCTGGCACGCTGGCCTTTGCTGCGCCGGCGCGCATTCCAGTTGATGGTCGCGCTGGCGCAGCGCCAGGTAGCCCGGTCAGGCTCGCGTCACCGCCACGCGATGCTGCAAAGAGAAATCCAGCTCGACTCGCAACTGGCATTCTCGAAAAAAAGCTGATCCGATCAGGGCCCGCGGCAGCGTCAGTTCGCGGATGGTGGATGACCAGACGGTGATGATGATCCGCCTGCGCGCAGTAGATCAGCTGGCGTCATCGATGAATTCTGCGGGTGAGGAATTTTTGTGCTCGTTCGATATCGGAGTCTGGCTTTTCGCTGCGCAGCGAAAAGCAATGCCACCTGATAGCGGCAGAAGTGACAGACAAAAAAAAGCCCGCTGGTAAAAGCGGGCTAAATCCAATTCCTTGCAGAAGTTGGAGGAGACAAACAGAGTATGCTGCGCCTGAAAGCAGATAGCCAATTTCAATTTCAAATACGTGATATTTGTCATACGAATAATCAGTCCTGCCGCGGTGGTGCCAGGCGTAGCCAGTTGCCGTTTCCAGTTGCCGTGCATCAGCCTCAGTCTCCAGGCGATCGGCCACACAAGCTTGTTCCTTCGGTCCATGTGCCCATCACCCTATTCGATAGGCAAACTATTTCAACAGCAACGACAAACCTGCTTATACTTGCCATGGCGATGCCGCGACGTCGGCCCGCATTCTTTTGCTTACAACCCGTTTTTTGACGAAATGGACAACAACATGGCATTGAAAAATTTGATGGTTCACCTCGACCAAGGGCCGCGCACGGCAACTCGGCTGGCGCTGGCGGTAACGCTGGCGCGCCGGCATCAGGCGCGTCTGGTCGGTGTCTTCGGACAACTCGCTGCACCCCAGCAAGTGGGGGCGATCTCGGCTTGGCCGACCAAGGCTTATGTCGAAGCGGCCCAGGCCAGCAAGACGGCATTCGAGCAAGCCACTGCCGATCTGGCGCAGGCCGAATGGCGCGACATCAACCGCGGTGGCGAAGCCGAGGTGCTGCGCCGCGTGACCGATCTGGCGCGTCATGCCGATCTGGTCATCGTGGGCCAGCATGACGAGCAAGCCAAGTCCACCGCCCCGGCCGATCTGGCCGAGGAAGTGGTACTCAATTCCGGCCGGCCGGTGCTGATCCTGCCTTATGCGGGCAACTTTGATGATGCCGGCAAGCATCCGCTGTTAGCCTGGAGCAATGCGCGCGAGGCGGCCCATGCGCTCAACGATGCGCTGGCGTTGATCGAAGGCTGCACCGACGCCACCGTACTCTCGTTTTCCACCACGATGGAAGATGCGCGCAGCAGCAGCGATGAAGTCGTGCGCCACCTGGCTTGCCACGGCATCGCCGCCAAGTCGGACATCATGCTGGTCAACGACATCGGCATCATGGACATGCTGCTCAACAAGGCCGCCGATCTCGGCTCCGACTTGCTGGTGATGGGCGCCCAGGGCCATGTCGGCCTGCCGTTCATCAGCCGCGGCGCCGGCACCCGCTACATCCTGCGCCACATGACGCTGCCGGTGCTGATGTCGAATTGAGGTCGGTTGCCAGAGGGCTGTTCAGAAGGTAGCAGGTTCGGGTTCCTCGGGCCTGATACCTTGCATTCCAATTCCGGTCCACAGCAAGTCCAGGATGCGGTGCGCGCGCTGCCGGCGTTGGGCCAGATCGCCGTTGCCCAGCGCCGCGCTGAAGACATCGAGCAACTGGGCCAGGTCGCTCGGCTCCAGGTCACGGCGCACCAGCGCCGCCTGTTGCGCGGTGCGCAGCAACGGTGTCAACGCCCGCACTGCGCGTTCGTGGATCTCGGACAGCCGGGGCAGGGCGTTGGTTTGCCGGTTGATCACATCGGCCAGCCCCGCGCTGCCGGCGAAGTTTTCCATCAGCGCATCGAGTACCGTCAACAACGCATCGTCCTGCGTTGCCAGCGTGCCGGCAAGCCGCTCCAGATCTTGCAAATGATGCTCGAAAATCGCCAGACCCAGGCTGGCTCGATCCGGGAAATGGCGATACAGCGTGGTGCGACTCACCCCAGCCCGGGCCGCGATATCGGCCAGCGCCACATCGAAACCCTGCAACGCAAACACCTCCGCCGCCGCGCGCAAGATGGCGCTGCGGTTGTCGCTGGCATCACAGCGCTGTTTTTTTTGAGTCATCTTCATTTATTATTCCATCGCCACCAAGGGACAGGTTCGATCACACGCGATTTTGCCAGGGTAAAGTCTAACCAAAACGAGACTCCACCAGGTGACTTCCCCGAGCCCGATACTTTTTAATCAAGTCTGATCGATGGCCTCAGCCGCGAATTGATCCTGTCCACCAGCCAGATCAAGCCGCCGCGCCAGAAGCCGTGCAGGCGCGTCTGATGGCTGCGGTACAGCATCGCGTGGCCGAATTGGGCGACGCGCCCGCGGATGAAGCCGCCTTTGAAAAAGCCGAACTTGCCCAGCGAACCGAAGGCATCGTAGCCGCCCAGCGATACCAGCGAGCCGAAGTCGCGGTAAGTAAACGGCGCAATCTTCGTACCCGCCGCCAGCGCTGCCGGCAGGTGGCTGATCAGATGCTGGGCTTGCTGGTGTGCCACCTGGGCGGTTGGCGGCAGCGGCCGGTCCAAGCCGTCGAGCAACAAACTGGAGCAATCGCCGACCGCATAAATCGCCTCGTCGCGGCTCGTTTGCAGCGTCGGCTTGATCACCAACTGATTGCCGCGCGTGCTTTCCAGCCCGGCCAGGTCCTTCAAAAAATCCGGCGCCTTCACGCCCGCCGACCAGACCATCAACGTGGCGGGGAAGTGGCCGATGCCGTCCAGTTCGAAGCCGTCGGCCCGGGCCTCGGTCACGCGGGTTCCGGTCATCACCTTCACGCCCAGTTCTTCCAGGCGCGCCAGCGTGGCAGCCGATACATGGGGTGGAAACGCCGCCAGCAAGCGCGGCCCGCTTTCGATCAAGGTGATGCTGACCCGGCCCGCCAAGCCGGTAGCGCCGTAGGCCACCGAATCCTCGGTCAGTTGCACCAGTTCGGCGGCCAGTTCGACCCCGGTGGCGCCACCGCCGACGATCGCGATCGACAAGGCGGCATCCTGCGCCAGGCACTGCAACATCCGGATGCGCACTTCGCGGTTGAAAGCATCGGCTTGCACGCGCGAATCGATCATCAAGCAATGCTGCTGCACGCCGGGTGTGCCGAAGTCATTGGCCATGCTGCCAACGGCGATCACCAGCGCATCGTAAGGCAAGCGCCGCGCCGGCACCAGCAAGCGCCCGTCCGATGCCAGCAGCGGCGCCAGCAACACTTCGCGCCGTTCCCGGTCCAGTCCGCACAATTCACCCGGCTGATAGACAAACCCGGCGGCGCGCGCCTGGGCGATGTAAGTGGTCTGTTGCTCGCTGATGTCGCGCGTGCCCGCCGCAATGGTATGCAGCATCGGCTTCCACACGTGGGCCGAGTCTCGGTCGATCAGCGTGACGGCTGGCAGCTTGGCACTGCTGCGCTGTTTGCGCCGCAGCCGTCCCAGCGCGCTGGCGATTTCCAGTCCGGCCACACCGCCGCCGATGATGACGATGCCCGCTTGCGTGGCAGGAAATTGTTCAATATTTTTTTGCATGGACATTTTCCACTCCATTCACTCTATATTTTCAGCAATGCCCCGATCATAGGCTTTTCCGTACATGCGTGTACGTTTGTGGTTTTCATTGGTGCGCTGCACAAGCAAATGATATTGACAGCAGGAAATTTTGTCCTAGAATGAAATCGTCACCAAACGATGAGTCACGTGGCTACAACAAGGAGAACCGGTCGCAGTCGGGGTCAATCGACGTGAATCGGCAGGTTTTCAGTTGCATACGAAAACTGAGGGAGATCATCATGCATGCGATTCCGAAAACAGTAGCGCTATTAGCTGTCATTTTCTTGCCAGTAATACTGATAAATACTGACAAGTTGCATAATACCGACAATAGCGCTGACAACAGCGCCGGCACGGCAGTCGATGCGCCCGCGACGCCGCACAGGGTCGACATGCACATGCTGGGGAACGCCTTCCATTGAAGGGTTGCCCGCAGCACAGGCTCACGCTTCGTGACACAAACAGGGACCAGGCTCAATTGGGGGATGTCGCTTGCAAACGCGCGCGCCGCTGCCCCACCAATTGAACCTGGACCCTGACGCCGCTGGCAACACGAGCTTGGTCGCTTCCCATGAGCCTGGTTCCTGACGCCCTTGCCACGTTCTCGATCGAACCTGC
>CANFGA010000232.1 GCA_947446335.1 Oxalobacteraceae bacterium
GCAACAAAGGTCAGGCCGAGCACGCCGATGGCGACGCGCAAGCCGAAATGGAAGTAATGGCTGTGCGCAAAGGTGCGCAGATTGAGAGCGTAGTGCATGTATACCTTGGGGCAGGCAATGTGAAGCGCGGCGCGATGAATGTCGCGCCGCGCTGAGGTCAATTGGCCGAGGTCAGCCTATGGCCCAGACCGGATAGCGCCGCCATTCGGGCTCGACGTGGCGCTGGCAATGGTCGAAGATGAAGCGCAGCACCTGCTCCTGGTCGGACAGCAGATCGGGATGGTCGCGCTTCCACTGCGCGAACAGCGTGCGCAGTTCGGCTTCCTCGCTCAGCAATTGGAGCGCCAGGTCTTCGAACACGTAGTCGGAAAAGGTTTCCTTGCGCTCCAGCACGCTGTTAAAAAAGCCCCAGCGAAAGAAGCTGTCGTGCCCCTGCGGCTCCAGCGTTTCGATCGCGTAGCGCGCATTGGGCTGGTTCAGATCGATCAGATAGTCGCCCACCTGCATTTCCAGCAGTGCGCTGTGCGTGGCAAGCACCATGTCGTCGTGGAACATGTGGCCTTCATACGGGCCGGGCCGGGTCGTCACCGATTCGATCCGGTAATATTGGGCCGGCACGCTGCGCGCCTCTTCGATGCGCGTCATCGCAACGCCATTCCATTGCAATCGTTCGATCACTTCGCGCCACGCCTGCGGTACCAGATAGGCTTGCGGCGTGCGTACCACGGCATCGGCAATCACATGGTCGTAATAGTGGATCGCGCTCTGCCATGGCGCGCTCCGGTCATAGGACAGCCGGTCGTAATTGCCCAGCAGGCTGGGGCTGCGCCGCGGCGCATAACCGTTGAACAGGAAGGTCGACGGGTGATCCATGTCGATCTTCCAGCTGACCGGCCAATGCGTCTTCGATGCCTGTTTCGCCTCGGCGCGCAGAGACTGTATCTGGCCACCGTGCTGGACCGTGAATGCCAGCGTGACATCGAGCAGCGTGCGCATCGCCGCATGACGCTGGGCGAACGGTTTCAGCATGTGGGTCTCGGGCATGAAACCGATCACGTGGTGCAGCGCCGCGTAGCCGGTCGAAAAGCGCGGCAGGTCGAGAAATTCGGCGATGCCCTGGTCCGGGCTGTCCTTGACCGGATTGACATAGGGACAGGTTGGCCAGCCGCGCTCGCTCATCTGAGCAAAAATATGCGGCAGCATCGTGCTCTTCAGGAAGTCGCCGAGCGCGCCGCCGAGCTTGTCGGTTTGGGTATGGATCAGCGTCATCGCATACGGGTAATCGGCGCCGTTCGATGTGTGCGTATCGACCATCACGTCCGGGTCCCAGCTGCTGATCAACTGGTTGAACAGGCGCGCATTGAGGCTGTCGCACTTGATGAAGTCGCGGTTCAGATCGAGGTGGCGGGCATTGCCGCGAAAGCCGAATTGCTCGGGTCCGTCCTGATTGACGCGCGATGTGGCGGCGCGGTTCAGGCAACCATCGACGTTGTAGATCGGGATGAACAGCAGCACCGTGCTGCCCAGTTCGGCCAGACGCGCCGGATCGAAGCACAGGTCGCGCACCAAAGCCATGCACGCGTCGATGCCTTCCGGTTCGCCCGGGTGGATGCCATTGTTGTTGAAAAATACGGTGCGCCCGGCTTGCTTGATGCGCGCGCGATCGAACTCGCCGTCGACGCTGACGATGCCGACGTGGATGGGATGGCCCGCGTCCGACAAGCCGGCCACTTTCCATTGCAGCAGGCGCGGAAAGCGGCGCGCCAGTTCTTCATAAAAGGCAACGCATTCCAGCCAGGTCGTGGTCTGGTTTTGATTGCCTTTTTCATAAGGCGTGGGGAAATTTGCTGGCAGGTTGGCTGACAAATTGGCTGGCATCGCGGTCCGATCCAAAAGGGGGAGGCAGCGCGCTGGGTAAGCGCGCCGTCCGGGAGCCGATTGTAGCATTCCCGGCACCGCCAGCGAGCGTGCCCCTGCATGCCATCAGGGCTGGCGCGGTGCGCTCAGCCGGTCCAGCATCGCCTTGATCGCTGCCATTTGCGGCGCATCTTTGCTATAGAAGTTGGGCGCGAACTGGTTGGGGCTGGAGTAACCCCAGAAATCCCAGCATCCCTTCGGGTTGAACGGAACCAGGTTGCTCGCTTGCACCTGCGGATACAGGACGATGATGTTGTTGGCATCGGCCAGTTCGTTGTAGCCGGTCGTCGTGTAGAACAGATTGCCGATCTTGCTGGCGCCCTGTTCGCAGCCGTGGAATGCGACGTGCACCTTGCAAGTGCTGCTCGCGCAAGAGGCAGGGACGTAGGCGTAGGCGGCATCGCTCATGCTGGTGATCGGCGAGCGTTCGAATTCATTCTGGTCGAATTCGATGATCTTGCCGCTCAAGGTTGTCGATGGCGGATGCAGCGGGCCGTAGATATAAGACAGGATCACTTGCGACTGGGTGAAGTCGCAATCGTTGATGTAGGGCGGCGCCGTCACATCGCAGGCCACATCCTTGTTGTTGGTGGTCGTGATCGCATGGCCGGCATTGACGTTGGTCACGTACTTGATGTTCTTCGCCGGAACCCCGGCGAGCTTGTAAAAGGCGGCAGTCTGGTCCACGACGGCGGTCGTCACCGTGCGGTCGCTCTTGCCGCTGAACAGATAGACTTTTTGCTTCTTCAGGTTCGCGGTATCGTCGATCAAGCCCGCTTGCGCAAACAGTTGCGCCGACGACAGCGCTGCTGCTGCGTTGGGCGCAAAGCCGGGCAGCGGATTCATGCAAATCGTGCTGGCATTGATCACCAGCGGCGTGAACGGGGACGAGCCTGCGCAATAGAAAGGGCCGCCGGCGATGATGCCGGCGCCGACCATGATGCTGGAGTACGCGACCTGGAATTGCGCCGCCATGAAGGCGCCCGACGACAGGCCCGATACCGAGGTCTGGGTCAGATCGGCTTGAAAGGATGGCAGCTTGATCGTCTGTGCCTGCGCTGCAGACGCCAGGCCCAGCACCGCAAGCAGCGCGATGCGCTGGCCCAGTGCGACGATGACGCGATTTTTCATCAGAGTTTCTCCAGTCGTGATTGAAATTCAAATAACATTACTTTCTATGCAATGCTACTTGGCAAGCATTCTGGCGTCCATGGATTTCAATTCATCTTGATTGATGCGGATCAATGTCCGTAGCCAGCAGACGAAATTGCGCGCGATCGCAGGCGAGGGTGAGATAATTGGATATATTTCATGCCGGGACCTGGCGATGCAAAAACCTGCTGGCGATACATTGGATCCGCACGACTGGGCTGCCTTTCGGGCCCAAAGCCACCGCATGCTCGACGACATGCTCGATTACGTCGAAAAAATACGCGAGCGCCCGGTCTGGCAGCCGGTGCCGGCTGAAGTGCGGGCCCGCTTCGCTGAGCCACTGCCGCGCGTGCCCGGCGATCTGGCCGACGCGCATCGCCGCTTCATGGCCGATGTCTTGCCTTATGCCGTGGGCAATGTGCATCCCGGCTTCATGGGCTGGGTGCATGGCGGCGGCACGCCTGTGGGGATGGTTGCGGAGATGCTGGCAGCGGGCTTGAACGCCAATGTCGGCGGGCGCGACCAGATGCCGGTCGAGATCGAGCGCCAGATCGTGCGCTGGATGCGCGAATTGTTTCGCTTTCCCGAGAGCGCCAGCGGCGTGTTCGTCACCGGCACCTCGATGGCCAACTTGATGAGCGTGCTGGTGGCGCGCACGCATGCGCTGGGCATCGAGGTGCGCCGCAGCGGCCTGGGCCGCGAGGGCGCGCAACTGGTCGCTTACGCGTCCAACGCGGCCCACGGCTGCATCGCGCAGGCGATGGACTTGTCCGGTCTGGGCAGCGCTGCGCTGCGCCGCATCGGCGTCGATGCGCGGCACCGGATCGACGTTGACGCGCTGCAAAGCCAGATCGCCGCCGACCGGCTCGCCGGCTGGCAGCCGTTTTTCATCGTCGGCACCGCCGGCACCGTCGATACCGGCGCGATCGATGATCTGGCGGCGCTGGCCGAACTGGCCGAGCGCGAACGGATGTGGTTCCATGTCGATGGCGCCTATGGTGCGCTGGGGATGCTGGCGCCGGACATCGCGCCGTTGCTGGCCGGCATCGAACGCGCCGATTCGCTCGCTTTCGATTTTCACAAATGGGGCCAGGTGCCGTACGATGCCGGCTTTCTGCTGGTGCGCGATGGACAAAAGCACATGGACGCATTCGCTGCACCGGCGGCCTATCTGCGGCGCGAGGCGCGCGGCCTGGCCGCCGGCTCGCCGTGGCCCTGCGATTTCGGCCCGGACCTGTCGCGCGGCTTTCGCGCGCTGAAGACTTGGTTCACGCTGAAAGTTCATGGCGGCGACCAGCTCGGCCTAGCGATGTCGACCACTTGCGCTCTGGCGCGCTATCTGGCGCAGCAAGTGGCAGATGATCCGGCGCTCGAATTGCTGGCGCCGGTCACGCTCAACATCGTCTGCTTCCGTTATCGCGGCGCCGATCTCGACAACATGGCTGCCGAGATGCTCGATCATTTGAACCGCGATATCGTCGCCGACGTGCATGAGTCCGGTCTGGCCGTGCCCTCGACGACGACCATCAATGGCAAGCTCGCGATCCGTGCGGCGATCGTCAATCACCGCACCGGCGCGATTGATATCGACCGGTTGCTGGCGGCGGTGCTGCATTTTGGCGCTGCCCGGCTCGCGCTCTTGCCCTTGACCTTACTGGAAAAATGATGCTCGACTTGATACAAGAAGCTTCCCTGCCATTCGCGCCATTGATCGGCGTCGCCCGCTTGATGCGGCGCGCCTTCTTGCAGCAAGATCTGGCGCCGCTGGGCGCGGCGCTGCTGGCGCGGGCGCAAGCGAACCCGTTTGACGCGAATGCCTTGCTCGATTGCTCGACCGTGCTGCAACTGACCGGCGAGCGCGAACTCGCGTTGGCGGTACAGGCCCAGGCGATCGAGACCCAGTCGCTGTATTCGATGCCGGCGGCGCATTCCTCGTCGTCTGCCGGACCCGGCCTGCGCCTGCTGGCGATCATGGGGCCGGGCGACCTGATGGCGAACACGCCGATCGAATTCCTGATCGAGGATGCCGATGTCGCGCTCGACATGTTGTATCTGACGCTGGAGTCGCCCTTGCCTGAACTGGTGCCGGATCACGACGTGCTGCTGGTCGCGGTCGCCGAGTCCGACGCCAACGCGGCCTTGCTGGCGCGCTTGGTCGACATCGTCGCCGACTGGCCGCGCCCGGTCGTGAACTTGCCAGCCAACATCGCGATGCTCTCGCGCGATGGGGTGTGCGCCGCCTTGCGCGACGTGCCGGATCTGGAAATGCCGGTCACGGTGCGCCTGGATCGGGCTACGCTGCAAGCGCTCGCTGCTGGCACCGTGGCGCTCGATGCATTGCTGCCGGGCGACGATTTTCCATTGATCGTGCGCCCGATCGGCTCCCACGCCGGCACCAACCTGGAAAAGATCGGCGATGGCGCTGCGCTGGCCGCTTACCTCGAGCAGGTCGCCGGCGAGCGCTTCTATCTGTCGCGCTTTGTCGACTATCGCAGCCCGGATGGCTTGTTTCGCAAGTACCGCATCGCTTTGATCGATGGCAAGCCTTTCCTGTGCCACTACGCAATATCGAAGCACTGGATGATCCATTACCTCAATGCCGGCATGACCGAGAGTGCGGA
>CANFGA010000233.1 GCA_947446335.1 Oxalobacteraceae bacterium
CATCGAGGAACTGTATCTGGTGCTGCGCCGCATTTGCCTCGATCTGGGCAGCATCTTGCTGCTCAGCCCGATGGGCATAGGCCATCACGTCGATCACCAGATCGCGGCCCAGGTCGCGGTGCGGCTCGCAGCGCAGGGTGCGACGCTGCTGTTTTACGAAGACTTTCCCTACGTGGCCGATCCCAGCATCGGGCGCGGCGATCAGGATGGTCCGCGCGCAGCGCTGGCGCGCCAGCACCTGGTGCCGACCCGGCATTTTGTGGTGCCGGTCGACGTCGAGGGCAAGATGACCCTGCTGCGCCATTACGCCAGCCAGGTTCCAGCGCTCTTTGGCGACGATGACGGGATGCGCGAACGCATCGTCGGACGCCAGCACGCCGGCGCCGCCAGTGAATTCTACTGGCGCGCCAATGCACTACCTGTGCCAACCGCTACATAGTCGAGGAGGCTTAGCATGACTACACCTACATCCAAACCTGCATCAACACCGATCTCCACCAGCCACATGGCGCAGGAAGCGCGTTTTTCACCGGTCGTTCTGCGCTCGCAAGCATCGCGCTGGCAGCGCGAGGCGAACGACATCATCGCGCTGGCCGCCGGCCGCAAGACTGCCGTTCTGGTCGGACGCGGCAGTTCGGGCAATGTCTGCACTTTCGGATCGTACTTGCTGGCGCTGCAAAGCGGACGCCAGCCGATCGAGTTCCGGCCCTGGCTGACGACGCAAACGCTGCCCGACAGCGACTGGAGCGACAGCGTCGTGTATGCCTATTCGTTTTCAGGCAATTCGACCGATGTCGCCGCCAGCGCCGAATGGCTGCGCGCGCGCGGCGCCTTGATCGTGGCCGTGACCGGAGCCACCTCGCCCGATGCGCATCTGCTGCGGGTCGCGCATCACGCGATCCATCTGGGCTGCGGGCCGGAACTGGCGGTGCCGGCGACCAAGAGCGTGATAGCGCAACTGTTCATCGCTGCGGCGCTGGCCGGGTTCGAGATCGAGCAGGCGGCCGAGCAAAGCGCCGCTTGCATGGAGCAAATCGACTTTGATGGCGTGGCGCCCAGGCTCGCCGAGTTCTTGCACGGTGCGCGCACGGTGACCTGGCTGGCGCGCGGGCCGTCCTTGGGCGGGGCGCTCGACGCGGCGCTGAAGATGCAGGAAAGCGTCGGTGTGCCCGCTTTTGGCTATTCGATGGCCGAATATCTGCATGGCCCGATCGCCTCCGCCAGTGCCGAGGATCGGGTGCTGCTGTTTTCCGGCGCGGATGAACCGATGGATAGCAAGCAGGCAGTCACGGCGGCGCTGCTGGCGCGCGGCGTGCCGTTCCTGTGCCTTGGATCCGACCAGACGCACGATGCGCAATTGCCGCTGCCGTTTCCGCAGGCGCGCTGGGCCCGCACCGCCTTGCTCGCTTACATAGCGCAATTGACGTGCGCCGAACTGGCGCTGCGCTACGGCATCGATCCGGACCAGCATCCATCGCTGCGCAAGGTGACGCAGACGCGCTGAGCCGGTTCATCGATTGATGCGGCGTCGCACTATTCATCCAGGCTTTTTATCGAGGACGATATGAAAGCGCAGATCAAGGCCATCCTTGACTGCGAGAGCGCCTCCCATGACTGAAAATGGCACGATGCCAAAGTCGCTCTGATTCAAGCCCAGGTTGCCTTCGACCGTGATCAGATCGCCGACCCTGGCGATGCGCGCCAGGGTCGGCATGGTGCGCGTGATGCCGTGCAGCGTGATCGCAAGTTCGATCCTGATCTCGGTTCCGGTTCCGTTCATGCCATCGCTTTGCGCCGCGCCTGCCGGCCAGTGCGCATGGATGGTCACCAGCGGAAAACGTTCCGCCTCCAGCACCCGGGTCAGCATGTTGGCCCTGGTACCTGCGATCGCATCGGGTCCGGGTTGGGTGTCGAAACCGGCTTCCTTGCGCAGCGCCGGTTCGTCCACTGTCAACTGGTCGAGCCGGAAATGGAGATCGACCGATCCCGCCGCGGGAAGGCCCGCCCCGGGAAGGCCCGCCCCGGGATCGCCCGCCGCATCATCTTGCAACGCTTCGCCTTCGATGTCGCGGCTGGCGACGACATGGTCGTGACCCAGGCGCGCCAGCGCACCGCCGCGATGGACGGTGATCGCGATCAGCGATTGCTGGCGGTTAATTTGCCAGGCTTGCTGGCTACTGGAAGCTGAGCGCGGATGATCTTGCGCCAAGGGGGCTGTGATCGGGGCACTCGATTGTGGCGCCAGTTTTGCTCCGGGCGCGCAGCCGGAACCGATGACTGCCACCACAAGCAATGGCAAAAGCGATCGCAGCGCGCACTTTGTATTTCTTTTGGTAAATGAATTCAACTGTTTCTCCTCTGTCTGGCTGATTTGGTTCATTTTTATCGTGATCCCTGTCAATAATATGTCAGTCTTAATCAAGTCCTAAGCCTATTGTTGGCCATCGGTGGCAAAGTACAGTCATGTCGCGCGCTTACTGGCTGCGGACAAGGATGCCGGACACTCCCTTGACCGGCACGAATTTTTTGCAACAATCATCAGTTTTTATCCCCTGCGCTGAAAACAGCGTTTCGGCCGGCCCCCGCTGTCAAGCGTGGCCGGTCTTTTTTTACCTGTACATTTTGCTTCATCTCTTGCTTGGCGCTTTTTTGATGACATGATGTTCTGGCAAAGCCAACTCTTTTCAGCATGCACTGGAAACCGGACAGTGGCGCGCGTAGACTGGTCAAATAATCAAAAGGAGGCAGCAATGAAACTGTACACCAGCCCGCGGGCACCCAATCCTCGTCGCGTCGCCATGTTCATCGCTGAAAAAGCGATTCCCGCGATCGAACAAGTCAATCTCGACCTGACTGCCAACGAACACCGCAGCGCCGCTTTTCTGGCGATGAATCCGCTGGGCCGGGTGCCCGCGCTCGTGCTCGATGATGGGCGTGTGCTGTGCGAAACGCGCGCCATTTGTACTTATTTGGAAGGCCTGTATCCGCACACTAACCTGATGGGCGAGGATTTCGACGAGCGCGCCTTCATCGAAATGGCCGATCGGCGCATCGAACTGCATCTGTTCTTTGGCATCGCGAACTGCGTGCGCCACACCCATCCCGGGCTGGCTGCCCTGGAACAACCGCAGTTTCCCGATTTTGGCGCGGCGCAAGGGCTCAAGATGCGCGAGACGGCGCACTGGCTCGATGCGGTGCTGTCGAGGCAGCCTTTCGTGGCTGGCGAGCGCTTCACGATCGCCGACATCACCGCCTTTTGCGCGCTCGAATTCGCGCGCGGCTTGATGAAATTCAAGCCCGGCGCCGAAGGGATGCCACATCTGCAGGCGTGGCGCGATCGCATCGCCGAGCGCCCCAGCGCAGCCGCTTCGTAGGCATCCGAGGCCAGGCTCGATCAGGGTTGCGCTCGCGCGAGTTGTCCATGACATCGCCCCGATGGAACCTGGCACCTGTGGATGCAAGTCGCATTGCTTTGCCTGCTCGAGTCCGCTTGCGCGATAATGAAGCACGCCCACCAACTCGACCATCCTCCATGCTTCCCACCGTGACCCCCGGCCTGCTGATCTTGCACGGCAACGAGCTTGAGCAATTGCGCGCCGCCGTGTTCGAATGGCTGCGCAACAACCCGCTGGCGCCGCTCGAATCGGAACTGTTCCTGGTGCAGTCGAACGGCGTGGCCGAATGGCTCAAGATCGCGCTGGCCGAAGAAATGACAGTGTGTGCGGCGACCCGCGTGGCGTTGCCGGCGCGTTTTTTGTGGGAAAGCTATCGCGCGATGCTGGGCCATGAAAGGGTGCCGGCGCGCTCCGCTTTTGACAAGTCGGCGCTGACCTGGCGCTTGATGCGGCTGTTGCCGACGCTGCTGGTCGATCCGGTGTTCGCGCCGCTGCGCCATTTCCTCGGCGACGGTGATCCCGAGCGCCGTTTGCAACTGGCCGAGCGCTTGTCTGACCTGTTCGATCAATACCAGGTTTACCGCGCCGATTGGCTCTTTGATTGGGCTTCGGGGCGCGATCAATTGCGCGATGCGCGCGGCGTGCAACTGCCGATGAAAGAGGACCAGCGCTGGCAGGCGTTCTTGTGGCGCGCGGTGATCGCTAGCGTGGAGCCGGAGCAGCGCGGGCTTGGCCGGGTCACGATCCACGATGAATTTTTGAAAGCGATCGCGCAAGATGAGGCGCCGCATGGGCGCATGCCGCGCCGCGTGGTGCTGTTCGGTATCTCGTCCTTGCCCTATCAAAGCCTGCAGGCGCTGGCGGCGCTGGCGAGTCACACCCAGGTGCTGCTGGCGGTGCCCAACCCTTGCCAATTCTATTGGGGCGACATCATCGACGGGCGCGAGTTGCTGCGCGCCGCGCGCAAGCGTCAGCAACCGCGCAACGGCCAGGACCTGAGCCTGGTCGCGCTGGAAGACTTGCATGCGCACAGCCACCCCTTGCTGGCCAGTTGGGGCCGCCAAGGGCGCGATTTCATCCGCATGCTCGACGAATTCGATGAGTCGAGGCCATTGCAGGCCGGTGGTGCCGAGATGATGCGCATCGATCTGTTTGGCAGCGGCGATGGCGACAATCTCTTGACGCAAGTGCAGGCGGCGATCCGCGACCTGTTGCCGCTGGCCGAACATGCGCACGCGTCGCCAGCAACAGAAGATGCCTCAATCGTGTTCCACGTCGCGCACAGCGTGCAGCGCGAAGTCGAAGTGTTGCACGACCAGTTGCTGGCGATGTTCGCGAGCTCTGCGTTGCCGGGCCTGCGCCCGCGCGATGTCGTGGTCATGGTGCCGGACATCGATGTCTTCACGGCCGCGATCCAGTCTGTGTTTGCCCAGCACAAGAAGAGCGATGCGCGCGCCATTCCATTCGAGATCGGCGACGTCAAGGACCGCAGCGTGAATCCGCTGCTGGTGGCGCTTGAATGGCTGCTGCGCCTGCCGCAGCAACGCTGCCGCCAGAGCGAGGTGCGCGACTTGCTCGATGTGCCGGCGCTGGGTGCGCGCTTTGGCCTGGTGGAAGGCGACCTGGCCCTGCTTGGTGCCTGGATAGACGGCGCCGGCGTGCGCTGGGGCCTGGACCAAAGCCACCGCGACGGCCTCGGTCTGGGGCCGACCGGCGAACAAAATGCCTGGATCTTCGGGATCCGGCGCATGCTGCTCGGCTATGCCAGCGGCGATGGCGGGCAGTACGCCGGCATCGAACCGTATGCCGAAGTGGGCGGCCTGGACGCCGCGCTGGCCGGATCGCTGGCGCAATTGGTCGATACCCTGTTGCAATGGCGTGCGCGCTTGTCCGAATTGCGCACCCCGGCGCAATGGGGAATGCAGGCGCGCGCACTGCTGGCGGCATTCTTCAAGGAGGAGGGCGACGCCGACCGGCTGACGCTGGCGCAGCTCGACCAGGCCTTGCTGGGCTGGCTGGAAATCTGCGAGGACGCCGGCTACGATGAACTGGTGCCGTTGTCGGTGCTGCGCGAGGCGTGGCTGGGCAGCTTCGACGAGCCGACGCTGAACCATCAGTTCGTCTCCGGCGGCGTCACTTTTTGCACGCTGATGCCGATGCGTGCGGTGCCGTTTCGGGTGGTCTGTCTGCTCGGGATGAACGATGGCGATTATCCGCGCCGCACCAGCGGGGCCGATTTCGATTTGCTGGCGCTGGCCGGGATGGCGCGCCCCGG
>CANFGA010000234.1 GCA_947446335.1 Oxalobacteraceae bacterium
ACGCTGACGACGATCCCGTTCAGCATGATCGGCTTGCCGCTGGCGATCTTTCTCGGCTTTCGCAACAATGCCGCCTACGACCGCTACTGGGAAGCGCGCAAGATCTGGGGCGACCTGGTCGTGAAAAGCCGCAACCTGTCGCGCCAATGCCAGAACCTGATCGCCGGCGGACCGATCGCCAGCGCCAGCCTGGGCTTCGGCGATGTGCGGGTACGGATGATCTTTCGCACCATCGCGTATGCGTATGCGCTGAAGAATTTGCTGCGCGACATAAACGACACCACCGAATACAAGCATTGCCTGATGGATCCGGAGTGGCAGCAACTCGATTCTTCCAGCAACAAGCCCGATCGCCTGATGCTGGGGATGGGCGCTGATTTGCGCATTTGCCTGGAGCAAAAGCGGATCGATCCTTGCCTGGCGGTGGCGCTCGACAACACGCTGTCGGCGATGGTCGGCGCCGCCGCCGCTTGCGAACGAATCAAGAACACGCCGATCCCGTTTTCTTACACGCTGTTGCTGCATCGCACCGCCTACATCTATTGCTTCCTGTTGCCATTCGGACTGGTCGACACGATCGGGTTCATGACGCCGTTTGTCGTCGCCATTGTCGCCTATACCTTTTTCGGACTCGATGCACTGGGCGATGAAATCGAAGAGCCATTCGGCCTCGCTGCCAACGATCTGGCCCTGGATGCGATTTGCCGCGGCATTGAAATCAATCTGCGCGAATCGCTGTCCGACACCGACATTCCGCCGTCGCGCCAGCCGATCAACTATTGCCTGACCTGACTTCCGGTCCGGCCTTCCTCTGCGAGCGCTGCACGCATTCCTCCTCCACGCAATTGATTGGATACGCTTATGCCTAACTTGATGCCTGACCTGATGTCCGACTTGATGTCCGATAGTGAACAACGGATACGCTTGCCCTCGTTGAGGGAAAAAATCACCAGCGCCGCTGCTGCTGCCGAATGGATCAAGGATGGGATGTCGGTCGGCATGAGCGGCTTCACCCGCGCCGGCGACGCCAAGGTGGTGCCGCTGGCGCTGGCCGAGCGCGCGCGCCACGAACAGTTGAAGATTACGCTGCTGACTGGCGCCTCGCTCGGCAGCGACGTCGACAAGACGTTGACCGAAGCGGGCGTGCTGGCGCGCCGCATGCCATTCCAGAGCGACCCGGTGCTGCGCGCAGCGATCAATCGCGGCGAAGTGATGTTCATCGACCAGCACTTGTCCGAAACCGTGGAATTGCTGCGCACCCGGCAGATCGCGCCGATCGACATCGCCATCATCGAAGCGGTCGCGATCACCGAGACCGGCGCCATCGTGCCCACTACCTCGGTCGGCAACAGCGCCAGCTTTGCGATCCTGGCCGACAAGGTCATCGTCGAAATCAATCTGTCGCAGCCGCTGGCGCTGGAAGGCTTGCACGACATTCATATTCCGAAGCACCGGCCGCGGCGCGAACCTATCCCCATCATGTCGCCGAGCGACCGGATCGGCACCTTTGCGATCGAAATCCCGCCTGAAAAGATCATCGCGATCGTGATCACGCAAAAGGCTGACAGCGCCTCGACCATCTTGCCGCCGGATGAAGACACGGCCGCCATCGCCGCGCATCTGGTCGATTTTTTCAACGAAGAAGTGGCGGCGGGGCGCTTGACGAACAGTCTGCAGCCGCTGCAGGCGGGCATCGGGACGATAGCCAATGCGGTCATGATGGGCTTCATCGACAGCCCGTTCGAGCACATGACGATGTATTCGGAAGTGTTGCAGGATTCGACCTTCGATCTGTTCGATGCCGGCAAGCTCGATTTCGCTTCCGGTTCGTCGATCACGTTGTCGCCGGAAAAAAGCAAATTGGTGATCGGAGACATCGAGCAATACAAGTCGCGCTTGATCCTGCGTCCGCAGGAAATTTCCAACCATCCGGAAGTGATCCGGCGCCTCGGGATCATCGCGATCAATACCGCGCTGGAAGCCGATATCTACGGCAACGTGAATTCGACTCACGTGATGGGCACCGACATGATGAACGGCATCGGCGGCTCAGGCGACTTTGCGCGCAATGCCTATCTGGCGATCTTCGCGACCAAATCGATCGCCAAGGGCGGCAGCATTTCCAGCATCGTGCCGATGGTATCGCATGTCGACCATACCGAACACGATGTCGATATTCTGGTCACCGAAGTCGGCCTGGCCGACTTGCGCGGCCTGGCGCCGCGTGAACGCGCCCGCGTCATCATCGAGCACTGCGTGGCCGAACCGTATCGCCAGATGCTGACCGAGTATGTCGACGCCGCCAACTTGCGCGGCGGCCACACCCCGCACATACTGGAAGAGGCCTTGTCGTGGCACACCCGCTACCTCGCTACCGGAACCATGCTGGCGCCGGTGGAACTGAGCCTGGTGAAGACCGGTTCCTGATCGGCTCCTGAATCAGCTCTTCAAGCCAGCCACCTCGGCCGTGATCTCGTAAGAGCGCAGCCGGCTGGCATGGTCGAAAATCTGCGACGTGATCATCAGCTCGTCGGCGCCGGTTTTGGCGATGAACTCTTGCAATTGGCGTTTGACAGTCGCCGCCGAGCCGATCGCCGAGCACGACAGCATCGAATCGAGCATGTTGGTTTCTTGCGGGCCCAGGCTCTCCAGGTAGCCCGGCAGCGGCGGCTTGAGTTTGCCAGGATTGCCGGTGCGCAAACTGACGAAGGCTTGCTGCATCGAGGTCGCCAGCAGTGCCGCTTCTTCATCGGTATCGGCGGCGAACACGTTAAAGCCCAGCATCACATGAGGTTTTGCCAGCTGCTTCGATGGCTTGAATGTGGCACGATACAGTTCGACTGCCTGCATCATCTGGCCAGGGGCGAAGTGCGAGGCGAACGCATAGGGCAAGCCCAGATGCGCCGCCAGTTGCGCGCCGAACGTGCTCGAACCGAGTATCCACAGCGGCACCTTCAGTCCCATGCCCGGCACGGCGCGCACGTGCTGGCGCGGCGCATCGGACAAATAATCGATCAATTCCAGCACATCTTGCGGAAATTCATTCGCGTCCGAATCCAGGTTGCGGCGCAGCGCGCGCGCCGTTTCCATGTCGGAGCCGGGCGCGCGGCCCAAGCCCAGATCGATGCGGCCCGGATAGAGCGACTCGAGCGTGCCGAATTGTTCGGCGATCACCAATGGAGAATGGTTCGGCAGCATGATGCCGCCGGCGCCGATCCGTATCGTTTTGGTGCCGGCCGCTATGTTGGCCATCAGCACCGCAGTGGCTGCGCTGGCGATGCCGGGCATGCCGTGATGCTCTGCCAACCAGTAGCGGTTGTAGCCCCAGCCTTCGCCGTGGCGCGCCAGATCGAGCGTGTTGGAAAACGACGCTGCAGCGCTGCTGCCGTCGACGATGGGGGATAAGTCAAGTATCGAAAATGGAGTCATGTTTGTCATATCAGGATGAATTTCCAGAAAACAATAGCCGTTTCTGGGTCAGCAATGGCGTCAGCAGGGTAGGGCGAAGCGTCAGCAGTGCGGTGGTTTTGACAGCGTCCGTGTTAATGTATTGCCAAATGGAATTAAAAAAACATGGCCGCTGACGTGGCCCTGTGCGCTGTACGTACTTTGTTTTTGTCTGTTGCGATCAATTTCCCATCATATTCCGATGCAGTTTTGTCTGCTCAAGTTGCCGCCTGGGCCAGGCTTGAGCGACCCGGGCGGGCGTGAGCCTCTCCGTTTTCTTGTCTTATCCGATTTCGACCAGATTCGATGCGCTGGCGTCGCACCGTTTTGCCGGACCAGGACATGACGCACATGGTCAAGCGGCTGTCGCAATCGTGCCATTTTCCGCGGGGCGCACGTGTAACTTATGAGCTCAATACGCAGCAGGCCGGGCGCAGATCCCGGGCAGAGATCGCCTCATTACACGCAGAAGATCACCGCACAGATCACCGCACGGCGGGAAGGAAAAGCGACAAAAGCAGTATCGATGAAGGGTGCGCGGGCGGTCATGACGCGTTTTGCCAAATGAACAGATTGCAGATGGAGTCAACTTGAAATCGACCATAGTGACCGTACCGACCCTGGCCTCGCGCCTTGCCGTTTTTCCCCTGCTTTGCCTTGCGCTGCCAGGCGCCCATGCCGAGCCAGTCGCCGAAACCAGTCATTTCACCGACCATGTCACTGCCAACGTCAGCTTGATTTCGCAATATGTATCGCGCGGATTTCGCCAGACCTGGGGCGATCCTGCGCTGCAGGGCGGCGTCGATTACGTCGATCCGAATGGATTCTTCGTCGGCACCTGGTTGTCCAACGTCAGCCATCATTACATTGAAAATGGCAGGCTTGAATGGGACTTGTACGGCGGCTACGCCGGCACGCTAGGCCCTGTCGGCTACAGCGGCACCGTGTTTTATTACAAATATCCGGGCGCCGTCATCGCCGCCTCGAACACCAAGTACGATTACGGCGAACTGGTTCTGGGCTTGAGCTACAAGTTCCTGTCCGCCAAGTATAACTATACCTATACCCACGACTACTTCGGCATCACTGACGCGCGCGGCACCGGTTATCTGGACCTGGGATCGAACGTCGACCTCGGCTCCGGTTATGCCCTCAATCTGCACTACGGGATCGGCCGGGTCGCCAGCAAGGCGGCTGTCGACAACGCGATCTGGGATTGGAAGGATTACAAGGTCGGCGTCAGCAAGGCCTTTCAGGGCGGCTGGACAGTCACCGGCGCTTACACCAAAGCCATCGGCGCCACCGATGTCTACGACCGTTTCACGACCGGCATAGTGAATTCGACTGGCGCAGCGCAGGTGTCGAATCCGGCCGCCGGCACCTTCCTGCTGTCGCTGGCCAAGACCTTCTGACCCGCGCCGCCATCGCAACTGCCGGTTCAATCACTGACATTTCTGGAACACATCATGCCCGTATTCAAGCAACAACAACTTTACATTCATGGCCGCCGCGTCGACGCGCGCAGCGGCATTACATTCGATACCATCAACCCGGCCAATGGCCAGGTGCTGGCCCAAGTGCAGTGCGCGTCAAGACAGGATGTCGACGATGCCGTCGCCAGCGCCACCGAGGGCCAGCGCATCTGGGCGGCGCAAACGGCAATGCAGCGCTCGCGCGTGCTGCGCCGCGCGGTCGAGATCTTGCGCGAGCGCAATGACGAACTGGCCGAGATCGAAACGCTCGATACCGGCAAACCGTTGTCCGAGACCAGCGCAGTCGATATCGCCACCGGCGCCGACGTGCTCGAGTATTACGCCGGCCTCGCCCCAAGCATCGAAGGCACGCAAATTCCGCTGCGCGAGAGTTCCTTCGTCTACACCCGGCGCGAGCCGCTCGGCGTCGTGGCCGGGATCGCCGCGTGGAATTATCCGATCCAGATCGCGCTGTGGAAGTCGGCGCCGGCGCTCGCGGCCGGCAATGCGATGATTTTCAAGCCCAGCGAAATGACACCGCTCTCGACGCTCAGACTGGCTGAAATCTATACCGAGGCGGGCTTGCCCGACGGCGTGTTCAACGTCGTTAACGGCGATGGCAAAACGGTCGGCACCTGGCTGACCGAGCATCCCGGCATCGAAAAGATTTCTTTCACCGGTGGCGTGGCGACCGGCAAGAAAGTGATGGCCAGCGCCTCCGGTTCGACGCTGAAAGATGTGACGATGGAG
>CANFGA010000235.1 GCA_947446335.1 Oxalobacteraceae bacterium
GTGATGTCGCCGCGAAAACGGTTGATGACGAAGCCGACGATCCGGTGCTGCTCGCTGGCCGACAGGCATGACAGCGTGCCGACGATGTGCGCGAACACGCCACCGCGGTCGATGTCGGCCACCAGGATCACCGGGCAATCGACCGCTTCGGCAAAACCCATGTTGGCGATGTCCCGGTCGCGCAAGTTGATCTCGGCCGGGCTACCGGCGCCTTCGACGATGACCGTGTCATATTGCGCGTGCAGGCGGCCATACGATTCCAGCACCGCCTGCATCGCCACTGTCTTGTAATGGTGATAGTCGCGCGCATTCATGTCGGCCTGCACCTTGCCGTGGATGATGATCTGGGCTCCGGTGTCGGACGACGGTTTCAGCAGCACCGGGTTCATGTCGGTGTGCGGCGCCAGACCGGCTGCGATCGCCTGCAGCGCCTGGGCACGCCCGATCTCGCCGCCATCCTCGGTCACGGCGCTGTTGAGCGCCATGTTTTGCGGCTTGAACGGCGCCACCCGCACGCCCTCCTGGTGCAACAGGCGGCACAGCGCTGCCACCAGCGTGGTCTTGCCGGCGTCGGAGGTGGTGCCTTGCACCATCAGCGTGTGGAAGGGGAAGGGATTGATTGGGGAGTGTTGGTTCATGCGGCTTCTTCCTTCGGGATGAAAATGCGGCGCGCGCCGTGCAAGATGATGTCGATCGGATGGCCCAGATAGTCGCTCAGTACGTCCGCTTGCATGACGTCGGCGACCGGGCCGGCCAGCCAGCGGCCATCGCCCATCAGCAGCAAAGCATGGGTCGAGACGCTGTGCGCCAGATTCAAGTCGTGGCCGACCATCACCGCCGTCTTCTGTTGTTCGCGGCACAGGCGCGCCAGCAATTTCATCACGCTGACCTGATGCGCCAGATCGAGCGCATTGGCCGGTTCATCTAACAGCAGCAACGGCGTGTCCTGGGCCAGCAGCGCGGCGATCGCGACGCGCTGGCGTTCGCCGCCGGACAGCGTGCGCACATCGCGCTCGGCCAGTTCCAGCACTTCCATCGCTGCCAGCGCAGCGTGCGCGATCCGATAGTCGTCGCCGCCTTCCCAATACTGATTGTCGTGATACGGATGGCGCGCCGCCAGTACGGTTTCGATCGCACGGTAGGCAAAGGCATCGCTGCGCGCTTGCGCCAGGAAGGCGCGCTGTCGGGCAAGTTCCAGCAGCGGCCAGTCGGCCAGCAAACGCTGGTTGATCGCGATGCTGCCGCCGTCGGGCGTGCGCAGTCCGGCCAGCGCGCGCAGCAGCGTGCTCTTGCCGGCGCCGTTGCGCCCGATCACGCTCCAGCACTGGCCTGGATCGATCTGCCAATTCAGGTTCTCGATCAGCGTGCGTGCTTTCACCTTCAGCGTCAAGTTGCAAGTAGTGATCATGCGCGGCGCAACCGGTGCAATTGAACCAGGAACACCGGCGCGCCGATCAGCGCGGTGACCACGCCGACCGGCAATTGCTGCGGCGCCAGCACGGTGCGCGCCAGCGTATCGGCCAGCACCAGGAAGCTGCCGCCGGTCAGCGCGGCGGCCGGTATCAGCAGGCGGTGATCGGCGCCGCAGGCAAAGCGCAGCGCATGCGGCACGATCAAGCCGACAAAGCCGATGCTGCCGGCGCTGCTGACGGCGCTCGCAGTGAGCAAGCCGGAGCAAAAGAACAAGCCCTTGCGCAGCGCACCGACGCGGATGCCCAGCGTGGCGGCCGCTTCGGCGTGCAGCGCCATCACGTTCAAGGCCCGCGCGCTGCGCAGCGCAAACGCCAGCACCGCGCCCAGCACCAGCCACGGCGCCAGCCTCAGCGGCGCACCCGACAGGTCGCCTATCATCCAGAATATCATTCCGCGCAGCCGGCTTTCGGGCGCGATCGACAGCATCAATGTGACCAGCGCCATGCAGGCCGACGACAGGATCACGCCGGTCAGCAGCAGCAGCGAGCTGCCGCCTTCGGCTGCGGTGTTGGCGCGCAAGTCGCGCCGGGCCAGCAGATACAGCAGCATCGAGATGGTGACCGCGCCGGCGAAGGCGGCGGCGTCGACCATCCACAGCGCGCCCATGAACAGCAGCGCGGCCAGCGCGCCGACCGAGGCGCCGGCCGAAATGCCCAGCACATACGGGTCGGCCAGCGGATTGCGCAGCAGCGCTTGCATCATCACGCCAGCCAGCGCGAGGGCGGCGCCGGTGACAAAGGCGGTCAACGCGCGTCCGAGGCGCAATTCGAGCAGCGTCGCCGCCAGCGTGCCGGTCTGGCCGGTGACGACTTCTTGCAGTGCGCCCGGCAAGTCGTTCAGGGCGAGCGCGATCGAACCGGTCATTGCTGCGATGGCCAGGCTGGCCAGCGCGAGCAACAGCAGCAGCGCCAGGATGACGGTGCTGCGGTGCTGCATGTTGCGGAAAAAAGGATGCATTGCGGCCTTGTGGATGGATGGCCACGCGTTCAAGCTGCGCTGCCATCGGCATTGGCCTGCGTCCCCGCAAGCCAAATTGAACGGAAGTGCAGGAATCTGAAGCGAGCGATCGAAGATGGCGCGCCTCTGCCTGATCGCGAACATCCTGATTCGCACACATCCACCTGTATTGGCCGGTATCCGGGCTGGCAAGTGGCACTGCCTCGCCTTCCCATGCTTGCGCACAGTGGCTGGAAGAGACAGTTCGTCACCCTAAAGTGACACTTGCTTACCGTTGCGGGGGCAGCACACGTTGGCCATCGATCCGGCTTCGTGTTTCCCAGTTTAACCAGGCGCATGGACATGCGCGCTGGCACCAAAACGCGCCCATTATAGTATGGCTTCGGTGTGGCTTTGACATGGTTTCGATCTGGATGGTGCTGATGCGCGGCTGGCGCTGGTGCTCAGCGCTCGACGATGACGAGTTCGCCATAAGCAATGTTGTGCCGCTTGCTGGCCGCCTCCTGTGCCATCTCGCGCACCGACAGGCCGCTGGCGAGCAGCAAGCGCATCGTTCCTGCATGGCAGACGACGACGGCGCTGGCGTGGTTCATGCGCAGCAAATCGGCATGCCAGGCCTGGACGCGCTCGGCCATCGCCAGCACGCTTTCGCCGCCGCCGGGGCAGTAGTGCACCACGTCGGCGGCCCAGGCATCGATCTCTGTGCGGGGAACCGCATCCCAGGACTGCATTTCCCAGGTGCCGAAATCGAGTTCGGCCAGGCGCGCGTCGATGGTGAGCGATGTGCTTTTCAGGCTGGCAGCCAGTGCGCGCCCCAGGCCGGCGCAGCGTAGCAAGGGACTGGAAAACAGCGGCAGATCGGCTGGCAGCGTGTCGGACAATGCGGCCAGCACGCGCGCCAGTTCGGCTGGCGCCACGGCCAAATCGGTGCTGCCGTAGCAGATGCCGGGTGCGATCGATGGCGCCGGATGGCGCACCAGAAACAGGCGCATCGTCAATGCCCGTGCTGCACACTGGCCAGCAAGCCCAGATAGAACACGACTTCGGTCACTTGCTGCACGGCTCCCAGGCAATCGCCGGTGTAGCCGCCGATGCGATTGACGAATTTCCGTCCCAGCCAGGCGGTGACGAGGCCGGCGGCCAATGCCGACCCCAGCAGCGCTGGCCAGGCCAGATGGCCAGTGATCAACAGAAGGGCCGCTGGCAGCGTGGCGCTGACGGTGGCGATCGCGAATTCAGCGCTGCTCATCTGCTGTGCCAGCGCCCTGGCCTTGCCGGACGGGCGCGCATAGTCCAGGCGCCAGATCAGCGCGGCGGCGGCAAGGCGCGACAAGGGGTGGGCCACGAACAGGGCTGCGATGACCGTTCCTGGCGGCAGCGAGGACAGCGTCACGCATTTCAACGCCAGCAAGCCGACGATGCCGATCGCGCCATAGGCGCCAATGTGGGAGTCGCGCATGATGTCGAGTACGCGCTCGCGCGTGGCGCCGCCGCCGAAGCCGTCGCACATGTCGGCGAATCCATCTTCATGCAAGGCGCCGGTCAGCCAGATGCCGCCCAGCGTCGCCAGCACGATGGCCACCACGGGCGGCCACAGCAGCATCGCCAGCGCGTATAGCGCAGCGCTGGCGGCCGCCACGACGATCCCTGTCAGCGGAAAATAGCGCGCTGCGTGGCGCAGCCAGTCTTCTTCAAACCCGACCCAGCGCGGAATCGGCAAGCGCGTGAAAAATTGCAGCGCAATGAAAAAGAGCCGGCACTGATGCCGGCAACAATCAAGGAGACGTCGCATTCAGCCCGACTTTTGCTCGACTTGGGCCGAATCGAACGTCGCCATCTGGCGCAGGAAGTTGACCGCAGCATGCAGCAGCGGCAGCGCCAGTGCGCAGCCGGTTCCCTCGCCCAGACGCAAGTCGAGCTGCAGCAGCGCGCGCGCGCCGAGATGCTCGAGCAATTGTCTGTGCCCGGCTTCATCCGAGCAATGCGAGAAAATGCAGTAATCGAGCAGCGCCGGTTGCAAACGCGCAGCCACCAGCAAAGCGCTGGTCGCGATGAAGCCGTCGATCAGCAGCACCATGCGGCGCTCGCCCGCTTTCAGCATCGCGCCGGCCATCATCGCGATCTCGAATCCGCCGAAGGTGGTCAGGATATCGAGCGGGTTCATCTCAGGCAGGTTCGCCGCATGATGGACCACGGCCGCCTCGATCACGCGCTGCTTGTGCAAGATGCCATCAGGCGACAAGCCGGTGCCGGCGCCCACGCAAGCAGCCACCGGAATCCGGGTCAACGCATGCATCAGCGCGGCGGCCGATGTCGTGTTGCCGATGCCCATTTCGCCGAAGCCGATCACATTGCCATCGATCTGGTCGACCAGCGCCATGCCGGCGTTGATCGCGTCCAAGCACTGCGCACGCGTCATCGCTGCCTCAAACGCAAAGTTGCGCGTACCAAGGCCGATCTTGCGATCGCTCAAGCCTGGGCGAGGCCCGAAATCGTGATTCACGCCGGCATCGACGATGTGCAGCGCGCAGCCATTCTGGCGCGCAAAGACATTGATCGCCGCGCCATCGGCCAGGAAATTCTCGACCATCTGCCATGTCACGCTTTGCGGATAGGCGGAAATGCCTTCCTCCACAATGCCGTGATCGGCGGCAAACACCAGTATCGTCGGCTTGACCAGTTCCGCCTGCGTGGTGCGCTGTATCAAGCCGATCTGTTTTGCGATCGATTCCAGTCGGCCCAGGCTGCCGGTCGGCTTGGTCTTGTGGTTGATCGCATGGTCGAGCAAGGCAGACAATGCGTCGTCGTGGGTGGAACAGATGGTTGGAATGAGCATGGGGTGAGGTGTGATTGAGGTGTGATTGATTTGGCATGGATTTGCCACCGCCACGATAGCACAGGAATATATCCAGTCGCATCGATATATTCCTTGCCAGCAATGCCGTGTCTTGCTATAGTTCGCCTCCCCGATGAGCAACGCTGCAAAGCGAAACAAAAAAGGGTCGCCGGAAACGACGATGTTGTAGAGGAGAGGTTGACAAATTAAGCTAAACGCTTCATACTCTTTCTTCTTCGCGGCAGACAAACAAAACGCTTTGTCAACATGCAGCAGGCAATACCAAACAAGTTCTTTAACAATCAACAGTCGATAAGTGTGGGCGTTTGATGCAGGTGCAGCAGTTGAGCTTAGGCTCTTCTGTAAAACTAAAAGTATCAAATGCTCACAAAAAGAAA
>CANFGA010000236.1 GCA_947446335.1 Oxalobacteraceae bacterium
CCTGGCTGGAGAAAAAGCCCGACGACTTCAAGGCCAGCAAGGACAGTTTCGTGCAAGCGGCAGTGGCCATGTACGATGCCGACATGAAGAAGGAAGCGGCAGAAGAAGAGCTGGGCGGCAATCTGCAACAAGCCTACGCCACCTACATGAAGGCCAAGATCGCCTACATGAAGAGCCGCGGCCTGGCCGTCTATCCAGATGCAAACAGCACGCTGCGCGTCACGTTCGGGCGCATTGCAGGGCGCGACCACGGCGCCGATGGCACCACATGGACGCCGTTCACGACGGTCAAGGGCGTGCTGGCGAAAAACACCGGCAGCGGCGAATTCAATGCGCCCAAGGCCCAACTGGACGCGATCGCAGCCAAGGACTTCGGCAAGTACATCGCCCCTGAGCTGAAAACGGTGCCGGTCAACTTCCTGGCCACGCTCGACATCACCGGCGGCAATTCGGGTTCGGCGGCATTGAATGCGCAGGGCGAATTCATCGGCCTCGCCTTCGACGGCACGCTCGATTCGATCATTTCGGATTGGGATTACAACCAGGCCAACACGCGCTCGATCCAGGTCGACCTGCGCTACATGCTGTGGAACATGCAGCACGTCGACCATGCCGACAATTTGCTCAAGGAAATGGGCGCCGAGTAACAGTCAAATTAACCCGAAAAAAGCCACGCCCATGAAAACGGTGCGTGGCTTTTTTCATTTCAAGTGCGCCGGAGCGCCGGCATGAGGTGTCATCTTGCCGCGACCAGCGTGCCGGCGCAGGCGCCGAAACCGATGCGGCGCATGCCTTCACGTTCGCAATAGCCGCGCAAGATGATGGTGTCGCCATCGTGCAAAAAGGTGCGACTTTCGCCATTGGCGAGCTGCAGCGCGTGCTTGCCGCCGTCGCTCAATTCCAGCAGCGAACCGGCTTGCTGCGGCGCCGGCCCGGACAGCGTGCCGGTGCCGAGCAAGTCGCCGCTGCACAGGTTGCAGCCATTGACGGTGTGGTGCGCAATCAATTGCGCCACCGTCCAGTAGGCGTCGCGGTAGTTCGAGCGGCTCAAGCGCTCGGCCGGCATCCCGGCCTGCTGCATCGCCGCCGTCTGCAGCCACACTTCGAGCGTGATGTCGATCGCCCCGCGCGCGCGATTGCCGGCCGAATCGAGATACGGCAGCGGCGCCGGATCGGCGGCGGGTCGCAAGAACGGCACCCGAAATGGCTGCAAGGCTTCGAGCGTGACGATCCACGGCGACAAGGTGGTAGCGAAATTTTTCGACAGGAACGGTCCCAGCGGCTGGTATTCCCAGGCCTGGATGTCGCGCGCGCTCCAGTCGTTGAGCAGCGTGAAACCGAACAGATGATCCTCGGCCTCTTCGATCGACACCGGATCGCCCGGCGCGTTCGGGACCGCGATGATGGCGCCCAGTTCCAGTTCGTAATCGAGGCGCTGCGACGGGCCGAAAGTCGGTGTCGATGCACCCGCCGCCATGGTCTGGCCGCGCGGCCGGAAAAAACTGTGGCCGCTGACCCGGATCGACGATGCGCGGCCATGGTAGCCGACCGGCACCCATTTGTAATTGGGCAGCAAGGGGTTCTCGGGCCGGAACAGCTTGCCCACCGTCCTCGCATGGTGAATGCCGCTATAGAAGTCGGTGTAATCGCCGATCTGGCACGGCAAGCTCATCTGGGCATCGCTCTGCGCCAGCAGCGCCCCGCTGGCCTGCCATTCGGCTTGGCTAGCGCTGCCCGCGGCCAGGCCGCTTGAAATCGCCACCCGCAGCGCCTCGCGCACCGCGCGCCCGCTCGCCATCAGGCGGTTCATGTCATTGGAATCGATCAATCTGGCGCGTTGCAAGTCGAGCACCTGATCGCCGATGGCGACGCCGATGCAGTCATCGGTGTCGGTGGCGCGCCGGAAACGCCCGAACGGCAAGTTCTGGATAGGGAAATCGGTATCCGGATCGTTGGCCGACTCGACCCAGCTGCGCAGCGCCGGATCGCGGCTGCGCTTCAAGGCCGTATCCAGGCTCGGGCTCGTCATTTGCTCAGGTCCTTGGCGTGCAAGAAGGCGGCTTGCCTCGGTGCACGCTTGGTGAGCGACCATTCTTCCAACATTGCCCATTTCACGGCATCGAGCCGCGCCAGCAGCGCCGCTTCATCCGGGTCGGGGCAAGCGAGTTCCAGCCGGTGGCCGCTCGGGTCGAAAAAATAGATCGAATGAAAGGCGCCATGGTCGGTGACGCCCAGCACGTCGACGCCGTTCTGCTCCAGATGCTGCTTGAAGGCAAGCAATTGGGCGCGGTCCTTGAGCTTGAAGGCGATGTGCTGGACCCAGTTTGGCGTATTCGGATCGCGCCCCATCTCGGGCCGGGTCGGCAGCTCGAAAAAGGCCAGCACATTGCCCATGCCGGCATCGAGAAAAATGTGCATGTACGGGTCCGGTTCGCCGGTCGACGGCACCCGGTCTTCGGCGATCGCCAGCACGAAGTCCATGTCGAGCATTTTCTTGTACCACAGCACGGTTTCCTTGGCATCCTTGCAACGGTAAGCAACGTGGTGGATTTTTTCGATTTTCATGACATCTCCTTGCTTGGCACCGGATGGATCACGCCGCGCTTGATCTGGTCGCGCTCGATCGACTCGAACAGCGCCTTGAAGTTGCCTTCGCCAAAACCATCGTCGCCCTTGCGCTGGATGAATTCGAAGAAGACCGGCCCCAGCATCGTTTCCGAAAAGATTTGCAGCAGCAGACGCTTTTCACCACCGTTGTCGCCGGCATTGCTGACGCCGTCGAGCAAGATGCCGCGCGTTTGCAGTGCGGCGACCGGTTCGCCGTGACCGGGCAAGCGCCCTTCCAGCATCTCGTAATAGGTCGCCGGCGGCGCACTCATCAAGGGTACGCCAGCCTGGCGCAGGCTATCGACGCTGGCGATGATGTCATCGGTGACCAGCGCGATGTGCTGTATGCCCTCGCCGCTGAACTGCATCAGGAATTCCTCGATCTGACCGCCGCTGCCGTTCGCTTCTTCGTTGAGCGGAATGCGGATCTTGCCGTCCGGCGCGGTCAACGCACGCGATGTCAAGCCGGTGTATTCGCCCTTGATGTCGAAGTAGCGGATTTCACGGAAGTTGAAGATGCGCTCATAAAAGCTGGCCCAATAACGCATGCGGCCGTGATAGACGTTGTGAGTCAGGTGATCGATCAATTTCAATCCATGGCCGACCGGATGGCGGGGCACGCCGTCGATGAATTCGAAGTCGATGTCGTAGATCGCGCGGCCTTCATCGAAGCGATCGATCAGGTATAGCGGCGCGCCGCCGATGCCCTTGATGGCAGGCAGGCGCAATTCCATCGGACCGGTTTCCAGCTCCAACGGCTGGGCGCCCAGTGCCAGCGCGCGCGCATAGGCTTGCGGCGCATTCTTGACCCGAAACGCCATGCCGCAAGCCGACGGGCCATGTTCGGCCGCGAAGAATGACGCCACGCTGGCCGGTTCATGGTTGACGATGAAGTTGATGTCGCCCTGGCGGTACAAGGCCACGTCCTTCGAGCGATGCAGCGCGACCTTGGTAAAGCCCAGCATCTCGAACACCGGTTCCAGCGTGTTCGGCATCGGGGAGGCGAACTCGACGAATTCAAAGCCCATCAGCCCCATCGGATTCTCAAAAAGATCAGCCATGGCAGTTCCTTTCATTGGATGTTCAGGAAGCGCCCGCAGCCAGGGGCGCATTGCGATCCCGTGATCAAACCGGTGATGAAATTTTACTGCGATTTTTCTTGCTGCGGATTTCCATTGATTTTTAGGGCCTGCCGGTTGCGCGCTGCGGCCCGGCAATCAGATTGCAACGATCACATTGCGGCGACCAGTTCGGCGATCCGGTCCAGCGCCGCCAGCGCATCGGCGATCACCGCGTCCACGCCGCGCCCGCTGCACGCATCGACGATCATCGGCGCGCTCACGCACAATCGCAATGCGCTCGATTCGATGCCGGCGCGGCTGATGCAGGGCACCGGCTGGCCGAGCTGAAAGCGGCGCTGGCCCTGGCCAGCTGCGCGCAATTGCCGGTACAGGCGTTCGATATCCGGGCGCGGGCGCGGCAGCGGCGCCCCCCGCTGAAGCACCAGGAAGGGAAAGATGGTTTGCTCGTCATCCCAGCTGCCCGGGCAACCGAGCGCGGCGCGAGCTAGCGGCGCCACCGGCAGCGCGTCGAGACCAGGATCGTTTGCCAGGCGGCTGCGCAGCGCCTGTCCAAAACGCTGCAGGAAGGCGGCAATCGATGGCGCGGGAATCGCGTTCAATGCGCGCAGTTCGGCCAACGCCGCTTGCCAGCGCAGCAGCAGACCGAAGTTGGCGCCGCGCGGCAATGACTCTGCCGCCGGCCAGGCGGCGGGCCAGTCGGCTCGGCTCGAATAAGCGCCGACCGACGGCGCCAAAGGCTGCTCCCGGTAGCGCGCGGCGACGCCGGGCGGCACCAGCAAGGCGCCGCAAAAAGTGGGACCCGCCAGAAATTTGGATCCGGTCAGCGCGACCATGCAATCGTGCGCCAGATAAGCGGCCAGTGTCGCCGGCGCGAGCCGGAACTGGCAAGCGTCGACCAGCACCTCGAGTTGCGCCGGCCAGCGCCGCTTCAAGGCCAGAGCGGTGTCGATCGAGGGTGCGATCAAGCCGGTCTTGCTGACATCGGTCAACACCAGCAGCACCCGCCGACCGGACTGTACAGCGCGCTCGACGCTGGCCACGCAAGCGGCGTCGACCAGATCTGGATCGATCAATGCGCCATCGGCAGTGCGCAGCGCCAGCGACACCAGTTCGCCTTGCACCGCAATACGTCGATCGTCCAGCAACGCGCCCTGGACAACGGCGGCGCCAGCGGCCGCGCGGCGATTGAAATGCCGGCCCTGCAATGCCGCCGGCACGCCGCTGCCAGTCTCCAGGTCGGCCACCATGACCGTGCACTGCGGCCTGAGCCATTGCGATGCCAGCAAATGCAAGTCGGTGCCCGATGCAGCCAGGATTACCCCGGCCTCGGGATCGCACGGATCGCACTGCGCCAGCAAATCGGCGCGCAACTGCCGTGCGTGCGAGGCGTAGATGGTGGCAGCCGCATCGGTACCAGCATGCCGCTGCAACTGCGCCAGCAAGCTCTGGCGCAGCGCATCGGCGGCAGCCATCCCGGTGCGAGAAATGCTGGACGCAGTCGACGAGCCGAGCGCGACCAGATCCGGATCCGGGCAGGGCCGGCAACCGTAGAGCGACAAACCGGACACCGGATCGAGCGCGATGCGCGCATCGCCACCCGACACCAGCAGCGTGGCCGTATCGGGCAAGCTGACCGTGTCCACGTGTCAGGAAGTCGAGGTCAGCGTCGAAATCGCGGCCGGGACCGGGGTCGCTGCGGCGCGCGCCAGCATCTGGCGAAAGGCGGTAAAGACCTTTTGCATCGCCGGCTTCTTGTACGGGAACATCGCCGCATCATCCATCGCATGCACCACCATTGCGTTGTCGACTTCGAAGATCAATAGATCACCGGCTAGCGTTTCGGCGCAATCGATGCCCACATACGGCAATCCCATCCGCGTGTCGATCGCTTGCAGCGCTCGCGCATGGCGCAGCGCGAACTGCTGGTCGAAGTGCGCCATGCAAGCGGCTTCCTCGGCGCGTTTGTCCGC
>CANFGA010000237.1 GCA_947446335.1 Oxalobacteraceae bacterium
AAACGCGGCGCCAGATCAAGGCGATGGCGAAGACATTTTCAGGCAAGGTACTCTTGATCGATACCGAGACTGCAGCCACGCCGGGCGATTCCGGCATCACATGGCAAGGCAACATCGGCCATTTGAGCGTGACCTCGAACTGGGTCGAGGTCGATGTCAAGCCGAGTCAAGACTTGATCTTTGCCCTCAAGCCGCGCAGCGACTGAGGGCAGAATCAGCCGCGATCAGTGGATCGGATGACTGCGGAAATGGTCGCCCGCTTCGCCTTCATCTTCAGGCTCTGCGCCGTGGTCATGGCCATGCGCGCCATGCACGTGGCCATGCGCCAGTTCTTCATCGGTGGCAGCGCGCACGCTGGCCACATTGAGTTCAAAGCGCAATGCAATGCCGGCCAGAGGATGGTTACCATCGAGCACAACCTTGTCGTCGGCGATATCGGTCACGGTAAACAGCATCGCTTCCTCGTCGTCGCTGTCGCCATCGGGCATGCCTTCGAATTGCATGCCGATTTCCAGCGGATCGGGCAAGCGATTGCGCGGCTCGACCTTGACCAGCGCCGGATCGTATTCGCCGAACGCATCGTCCGGTTCGATCTGGATCGTGTTCGAATAGCCGGCTTCCTTGCCCTCGAGTTCTTCTTCGATTTTCGGCAAGGTGTTTTCATAACCACCGTGCAGATACACCATCGGCTGGCGGCCATCTTCGATCAGATTATTCTGGGCATCCGACAGCTTGTAATTGACAGTCACGACCGTATTCTTGGCAATCTTCATGGTGCTTCCTTTCATTATATGGGCAGCCAAATTATACCCTCAGGGCGAAAGCCGATGCGGCTTCGTCGTTGATATAATGGGCCATGAAAAAATTAACGATTTTAGGCGACATGACGCCGGCCCAATTTTTGCGCGACTATTGGCACAAGAAGCCGCTGCTGATCCGCCAAGCCATCCCCGGCTTCAAGCCCTTGATCAGCGTCGCCGAGCTCGCCGCACTGGCGGCGCAAGACCATGTCGAATCGCGCCTGGTGATCCAGGCCGGCACCGAATGGTCGATGCAGGAAGGCCCGCTGGCCGAGTTGCCGCCACCCGAACAAAAGCAGTGGACGCTGCTGGTGCAAGGCGCGAACTTGCATCATGCTGCAGCGGACGCGCTGCTGCGCCAGTTCCGCTTCATCCCCGATGCCCGTCTGGACGATCTGATGATCAGCGTCGCCACCGATGGCGGCGGCGTCGGTCCGCATTTCGACTCGTACGATGTATTTCTGTTGCAAGCCCAGGGCCAGCGTCAATGGCGCATCGGCGCACAAAAGGATTTGAGCCTGGTCGAGGGTTTGCCGCTGAAAATACTGAGCAAATTCACTCCCAGCGAAGAATTCATCCTCGAACCTGGCGACATGCTGTATTTGCCGCCGCACTATGCGCACGACGGGGTCGCCATCGGCGATTGCCAAACCTATTCGATCGGCTTTCGCGCGCCGTCTTACCAGGAACTGGGCGAAGCATTCCTGCAATTCATGGCCGACTCGATCGATTTGCCGGGCCGCTATGCCGATCCGGAATTGGCGCCGACCAAGCATCCGGCCGAGATTCCGCGCCACATGCTCACCACCATCGCCGCCGAAATGAACAAGGTGCGCTTCACCGATGACGACGTGACGATTTTCCTCGGCGAGCACTTGTCGGAGCCGAAGCACAATGTCTTTTTCAAGGGCCCGACCAAGCCATTGACACCGCCGCGTTTCGCGCTGAGCGCAGCCAAGAAAGGCCTGTCCTTGTCGCGCAAGACGCAAATGCTGTATCGCGGCAAGCACGTGTTCATCAATGGCGAGTCGTTTGCCGTTGGTAGCGCCGACAAGGCGCAACTGGAGGCGCTGGCCAACAACCGGGCGCTCGATGGCGCGGCGCTCGCTGGCGCGTCCGAGGATGTGATGGACGCCTTGTACACTTGGTACCAAGACGGCTGGCTGGAACTGGGGCTGACCGGATAAGCAGGAGCTGCGGCAATGGAAAGTCTGTCATTTTCAACCAGGCTTGAATTCGAACAGGAAATCGGGCGCTGCCTGGCCCGGGCCAATCAACGACTGGACCTGTTCGATCCCGACTTCTCATTGTGGCAATTGGGCAGTTCCAGATTCGATACCGAGCTGCGCCGCCTTTTGATCGGCAAGGGTCACATCCGCATGCTGGCGCACGACTACAGCCATCTGAAACAGCAGTGCCCGCGCTTTCTGCACTTGCTGCGGGACTTCAGCCATGCGATCGAATGCCGCGTTACCCACCCCAACGAACGCCATCTGACCGATTCGTTCTGTATCTGCGACGATCTGCATCTGGTGCGGCGCTTCCACTGCGACCATGCGCGCGGCGTGGCCACCTTCGATGCAGCGCCGCAAGCGACTGCTTGCAGCAAGCGCTTCGAGGAACTCTGGCCACGCGCCAACGACGCCATGCAGATCGGCACCACCGGTCTGTGATGACAGAGAAAAAAGGGAGCATCTGGCAAGAAAAGATTTCAATACAACAAAATATTATTGAAATAACCTGTTCCGGCTATTGCGCCGCACCAAAAATCGCTATAATACCGGGTTAGGAAGTTTCCGTTGTCTGGCAGTCACCTTTGGGTACAAAAAGCCTTCGAACGCGACCTAAAGAGCGATAATTACCGGTAATTATTCATCGCAATATTGTTATTTGTTATTTAATATTTTTGAGTTAATTAAGGAAAACCCATGAAAAAATCACTGCTGATCATCTCCCTGTTGGCTGTTGCTTTGGCTGCTTGCAGCAAAAAAGAAGAAGTTCCAGCACCAGCACCAGAAGCAGTCGTAGCTCCTGCTCCTGCTCCAGAAGCTGCTGCTCCAATGGCTGCTCCAGCTGCTGACGCTGCTGCTCCAGTTGCTGCTCCTGCTGACGCCGCCGCTCCTGCTGCTGCTCCTGCTGAAGCTCCAGCAAAGTAATCCAGTCTGCATGAAAAAGCCGACCTTCGGGTCGGCTTTTTTTCGCCTGCAGATTTGTCCGGCCAGCCGTTTTGGGCTGGGACCGGACAAACGGTCGCTATTTCAATTGCTCGTTCAACAAGCCCAGAATCTTGCCCGACGTTGCCGTCGTATCAAGCTGACCTTCACCATTGAGTACCGTGACCTGGCTGCTTGAACCGGCGCCAGCCTTGACTGCGATCCGATAGCGCTGCGCTTCCTTGTCCTTGTCCGATGACGAACCCCAACTGAACAATTTCTTGAACATGCCTTCGGACTTGACTGCGTCGGGATCGACATAGCGCACGAAATAGGTGCCCTGGACCCGGTCGCGATCTTCCACGGTAAAGCCGACCCGGTCCAGCGCCAGGCCGACACGCCGCCATGCACGGTCAAAACCTTCATCGACTTCGAGATAGCGCGCTGCGCCGCTGCCGACGAGTTTCGCATGCAGCGGTTGCACTGCGGCCGATGCGACTGCCATCTTCGACGACTCGGCATCTTCGTTGCCGCCCAGACGCGTCATCAGGCGCGCCAGAAACTGCGCTTCCAGACCTGGATCGTTCTCGCGTGCGGTCCAGATCGTGGATTCCTTCTGCGATCCGGTGACCACTTCTTCGGCGCCGCGATGGCTGATGTAAATTTCAGTCGAGCCATCAGGCAAGCGCTCCAGACGGGTGCGAAACTTGTCGCGCTCGCCGGTCGAATACAGCGAATCGAAGACCTTGCCCAAGGTATTGCGTACGAAGTCTTGCGGAATCTTGCCGCGATTTTCATTCCACTCGGTTTCCATGATGCCGGCTGACTGCATGTCGAGCGCCAGCGTGAAGCCCGAAGCATCCCAGAATGCCTTCAATTGCGGCCACAACGCTTCCGGTGTTTGCTGGACGACCAGCCAGCGCTGGCTGCCCGAGCGTTCGACGCGAATGCCGCCATTTGCCTTGGGCAGCACGGCAGCGGCCGCAGCCACTGCAGGGGCACCCGTTTTTTGCGCATTGTAGCTCGATGCGGTGGCGACACCGGCACTGGTGTCGGGCATCGAATAGCGGTTATCTCTTTGCAATTGCGTCAAATCCGGCGGCACATCGAGCGTGCTGGCCTTCTTGGTCGACTTGTAGTCGACCTTGTCATTGCCGACGACGGAGCCGATCATGCCGCAGCCGGTCAGGCTGAGCATGACGGCGCCGACGATCAAGGCGCGCGTGGCGTGTACAGTGTGTGCCTGGTTCAGTTTCTTACGAATAGTCATGTCGTTACTGGTTGAGCAGCCAAGGCTGAAATCAAAAAATGTCCGGTGTCGAATCGGGGCTTGAGTGTTATTGCATGACGCCGGCAGAGCGCAGCGCAGTGCGCACGGCATCGTGGCATTCATTGGCCAGCGCCACCAGCGGCAGCCGGATGCCAGCAGGCATCAAGCCCATTTCCGCCAGCGCCCACTTGACCGGCACCGGGTTGGGCTCGATGAACAGTTGCTGGTGCAGCGGAAATACCTTGTCGTTGATCGCGATTGCGCCAGCGATGTCGCCGGCCATCGCAGCGACGCACAAGTCATGCATCGCGCGCGGCGCCACGTTGGCGGTCACTGAAATGTTGCCCTTGCCACCGCAAAACATCAGCGCCATCGCACTGGCATCGTCGCCGGAATAGACCGCCAAGGATGGCGGCGCCAGGCGCAGCAAATCGATGCCACGCCCCAGATTGCCGGTGGCATCCTTGATGCCGACGATGTTCGGGATCGCAGCCAGACGCACGATGGTCTGGTTCGACATGTCGGCTACGGTGCGCCCCGGCACGTTGTACAAAATGATCGGCAAGTCCACCGCTTCGGCGATCGCCTTGAAGTGCTGGTACATCCCTTCCTGGGTCGGTCGGTTGTAGTACGGCACCACCAGCAGCGCCGCATCGGCGCCCGCATCCTTGGCAAAGCGGGTCAGTTCGATCGCTTCCGCGGTCGAATTGCCGCCGGTGCCAGCGATGATCGGAATACGGCCAGCGGTATGCTCGACCGCCAGTTTGATCAGCGCACAGTGCTCGTCGACGGTCACCGTAGCCGATTCGCCGGTGGTGCCGACGATCACGATGCCATCCGTGCCCTCGGCGATGTGCCAATCGATCAACTTGCGCAGCCCTGGAAAATCGAGACTGCCATCTGCGTGCATCGGGGTGACGATTGCTACAATGCTGCCCTGGATCATAATGAGTAGTCAGACTTGATGAATAAACGATGATTGTAGCGGATCGCCCGCACGCGTGGTGCATTTGGCCAGGAATCAAGCCTCAAAACGGCGCAAGAAAGGCTGAAGAACGGGGAAAATCCGGCCTGGTGCAGCACAGGCGTTGCACCATGGCAGCTTTTGGTCGCTGCACCACGCCTTCTTCAAATGCCACGATGCGCAAACCGTTTGCGCCAGCCAAATCCAGCAATTCGCCTGGTTGCAACAAAAAAGCCGGATTCGACGGCTTGCCGAACAATTCATTGCCGATGGCAAAAGTTTCGTAAATCAGCACGCCACCGGGCGCCAGACTCGCCAGCAGATCGGGCAGCAATGGCCGGTACAGGTAATTCGTGACGACGATGCCGGCAAAACGGCCTGCGTCAAACGGCCAGAGCGCGCCATCCTGTTCCAGATCCGCTTGCAAAGTGGTGATGCCCGGCCCGGCTGCCCTGGCCAAGGCCAGCGGGTC
>CANFGA010000238.1 GCA_947446335.1 Oxalobacteraceae bacterium
AGCAGCCCGAGATTATACATCAAAACTGCCGATTATGACAAGCCATGGCTGGCACAACGGGCTCAGCCAGAGGCAAACGCGGCGCATCCGACGCCGGTCGTTTATAATTTCGGCATAGTCACATGACAGAAACCAGTCTGCCATGCGTTTTTCCCGCCTTTTGCAGATTGCGAATCAATATGCCCTCCATCGATATCAAGACCGAAGCCGACATCATCGGCATGCGCATTGCCGGCCGCCTCGGCGCGGAAGTGCTCGATTACATCACTCCGTTCGTTCAGGTCGGCATCACGACCGGTGAAATCGACCGTCTGTGCCATGCCTACATGAGTGAAGTGCAAGACACGATTCCAGCCCCGCTGAATTACTGCCCGCCCGGCTACACGCCCTACCCGAAGGCGATCTGCACCTCGGTCAATGACGTGATCTGCCACGGCATCCCGGGCGACAAGGTCTTGAAGAGCGGTGATTCGGTCAACCTCGACATCACCGTTATCAAGAATGGCTATCACGGCGACACCAGCCGCATGTTCCTGGTCGGCGAACCGTCGATCCTGACGCGCCGCCTGTCGGAAATCACCTTTGAATGCATGTGGCTGGGGATAGACAAGATCAAGCCGGGCGCGCATCTGGGCGACATCGGCCACGTGATCCAGCAGCATGCCGAAAAATCCGGTTACAGCATCGTGCGCGAATTCTGCGGCCACGGCATCGGCAAGGTGTTCCACGAAGAGCCGCAAGTACTGCATTACGGGCGCCCCGGCACGCTCGAACGCCTGGAGGCTGGGATGATCTTCACGGTCGAACCGATGCTCAACGCCGGTCGGCGCGAAATTCGCGCAATGGGCGACGGCTGGACCATCAAGACCAAGGATCGCAGCCTGTCGGCGCAGTGGGAACACACGATACTGGTCACCGAGACCGGCTATGAAGTGCTGACCGTGTCAGCGCAGATGCCGCCGGCGCCCAAGTTCATCGTCGCCTCCCCTTCTGCCATCGTGGCCTGACCCGCTTGATGCCGACCTCCATGCCTGACGACGCCCACAAGCAGCAGTTGCGCCAGCAATTGAAACAGCAGTTGAAGGACGAGCGCCAACAGGCGATCGCCACTTTCCGGATCGATGAAAAACCCGAAAAACTGTTGCGCAGCCTGCGCCAAGGCGTCGACGCCGCACTGATCGCGGCCTGGCAAGAGAGCGGCTTGCCGCCGGACTACGCGCTGGTCGGCGTGGGCGGTTACGGCCGCGGCGAATTGTTCCCGTATTCCGATGTCGATCTGCTGGTCCTCTTGTCGTCGAAGCCGGATCCCGAGACCACTGAAAAGCTGGAGCAACTGGTCCAGCTGCTGTGGGATCTGGGGCTGGAAATCGGCCACAGCATCCGCACCATCGACGAATGCGAGAGCGAAGCGCGGGCCGACATCACGGTGCAAACGAGCTTGCTCGAAGCGCGCCTGATATGCGGCAACGCAGCGCTGTTCGACGAGTTGCAGCGGCGCTACCTGGAAGAACTCGACCCGCGCGCGTTTTTCCAGGCCAAGACCGCCGAGATGCGCCAGCGCCACGCCAAGTACGACGATACCGCCTTCAGCCTGGAGCCGAACTGCAAGGAAAGCCCGGGCGGCTTGCGCGACTTGCAAGTGATCCTGTGGGTAGCCAAGGCAGCCGGCCTGGCCAATTCCTGGTCAGCACTGTCGCTGCGCGGCTTGATCACGCCGACCGAAGCGCGCCAGTTGATGGAAAAGGAGCGCGCGTTCAAGGATATCCGGATCCGCCTGCATCTGCATGCGGGCCGGCGCGAAGACCGCCTGGTGTTCGATGTCCAGACGGCGCTGGCCGAATCGATCGGCTTGCGCACCACTGGCGAAGGAGTGCACTTGCGGCGCGCCAGCGAATACCTGATGCAGCGCTACTACCGGGCGGCCAAGGTGGTGACCCAACTGAACACGATCTTGCTGCAAAACATAGAAGCCCAGTTGTTCCCCCAGCCCAGCGTGGCACGCGCGATCAACCCGCGCTTCAATGAAGTGAACCGTCTGATCGACATCAGCGCCGACGATACGTTTGCCAAGACGCCATCGGCGATGCTGGAGATTTTTGTCCTGATGACCGAGCAACCGACGCTGCGCGGGATGACGGCGCGCGCCACGCGGGCGCTGTGGCACGAGCGCTTCAAGATCGATGTGCCGTTTCGCCAGTCGCCGCACAACCGGGCGCTGTTCTTGCGCATCTTGCAAGCGCCGGTCGGTCTCATTCACGCGCTGCGACGCATGAATGATCTGGGCGTGCTGGGACGCTATCTGCCCAACTTTCGCCGCATCGTCGGCCAGATGCAGCACGACCTGTTTCACGTCTACACGGTAGACCAGCACATCTTGATGGTGGTGCGCAACATGCGCCGCTTCACGATGCCAGAATGGGCCCACGAATACCCGTTTTGCAGCCAATTGATGGCCAATTTTTCACAGCACTGGCTGCTCTATGTTGCGGCATTGTTCCACGACATCGCCAAGGGCCGCGGTGGCGACCATTCGCAGCTCGGCAAGGTCGATGCGACCCAGTTCTGCGTCGACCATGGCTTGAGCGAGCTCGATACCGAACTGGTCGTGTTCCTGGTTGAAAATCACTTGACCATGTCGCACGTGGCGCAAAAACAGGACTTGTCGGATCCGGACGTGGTTCAGTCCTTCGCTGCCCTGGCCAAGGACGAGCGCCACCTGACGGCGCTGTACCTGCTCACGGTGGCCGACATCCGCGGCACCAGCCCGAAAGTATGGAATGCATGGAAGGGCAAGTTGCTCGAAGACTTGTACCGGATCACGCTGCGGGTGCTGGGTGGCGAAGAACATTCGACCGACCGGGAATTGAAGAACACCCAGCAAGAAGCGCTGGCCAAGCTGCGCCTGTTCGGCTTGCCGGCCGATGCCCACCAAGCGTTGTGGCGCCAGCTCGACATGGCGTACTTCCTGCGCCACGACGCAACCGACATCGCCTGGCAAACGCGCGCGTTGTACGACCGGGTCAACAGCTTGCAGCCGATCGTCACCTGCCGTCTGGCGCCGATCGGCGAAGGCTTGCAAGTGGCAGTCTATTGCGCCGACCAGAATGACTTGTTTGCGCGCATTTGCAGCTATTTTGAACGCAAGAATTTCAGCATTCTGGACGCGAAGATCCACACCACCCGGCACGGTTACGCGCTCGACACCTTCCTCGTCACCGAGCAAATGTTTGCCAACAATTACCGCGACATCATCAGCCTGATCGAGCACGAACTGGCTGAACTGCTGCGCTCGCAAGAGCCGCTGCCGCAACCGAGCAAGGGCCGCTTGTCGCGATTGTCGCGCACCTTTCCGATTCAGCCCACGGTCGACCTGAGGCCCGACGAGCGCGGCCAGTATTATTTGCTCGCGTTGGTCGCCAATGACCGCCCCGGCTTGCTGTATGCGATCGCTACCGTGCTCACCAAATACCGGGTCAACTTGCATACGGCCAAGATCATGACGCTGGGCGAACGGGTCGAGGACGTATTCTTGATCAGCGGCGCGGTGCTCAACAATGCGCGCAACCAGATCTTGCTGGAAACCGACCTGCTGCACGCGCTCGAGGTCTAGCCCGGCTCGTGCCAGGCAGCACTGCATCGACTTTACTGAAACAATTGACTGAAACAACACCATGACCGAACCAAGTGCACCATTACTACGATTATCAAAACGCATGTCCGAACTGGGACTGTGCTCGCGCCGCGAAGCCGACGAATGGATCGCGCGCGGCTGGGTCCGCGTCGACGGCCAGGTCATCTCGGAGCTCGGCAGCAAGGTTACGCCGAACCAGCGCGTGACGGTCGAGCGCCAGGCTGCGGCAGAACAATCGAAGCGGGTCACGGTGCTGATCAACAAGCCGATGGCCTATGTCAGCGGCCAGGCCGAGGATGGCTATACACCGGCGATCGCATTGATCAAGGCCGAGACGCGCTGGGCGGAAGACAAACTGCCCGAGCAATTCCACCCGACCCAATTGCGCAGCCTGGTCGCAGCCGGGCGCCTCGACATCGACTCGGTTGGTTTACTGGTGCTGACCCAGGATGGGCGCATCGCCAAGCAATTGATCGGCCAGGATAGCGAAATTGAAAAGGAATACCTGGTGCGGGTCCAGTATTCGAAGCCGGGCCGCTTGCCGGACGCCGACTTGAAGCGATTGTGCCATGGCCTGTGGCTCGATGGCAAGGCGCTGCTGCCGGCGCGGGTGCGCTGGCAAAATGACGACCAGTTGTGCTTCGTTTTACGCGAGGGCAAGAAACGCCAGATCCGGCGCATGTGCGAAGCGGTCGGCTTGCGCGTCATCGGCTTGAAGCGGGTGCGCATCGGGCGCATCTTGCTGGGCAACTTGCCCACCGGCCAATGGCGCTACCTCGGCCCGGACGAACAGTTCTGAACTGCTTGAGTGCTGCCGCGGCAGCGCTCAAGATTACGCTTCAGTCGTCGTCGTTCGGATCGAGATCGGGAAACATGACATCGGTGTAGCCGAAGCGCGAAAAATCGACGATGCGCATCGGATACAAGATGCCGTGCAAGTGATCGACTTCGTGCTGCACCACGCGCGCGTGAAAGCCGTCGACATCGCGCCGGATCGCCTGGCCGAACTGGTCGACGCCTTCGTAATGCAAACGGGTCCAGCGCGGCACGCTGCCGCGCAGCCCCGGCACCGATAGACAACCCTCAAAGCCTTCTTCCTTTTCGCTCGACATCGGCGTCAATACCGGATTGATCAGCACCGTCTCGGGCACCATCGGTGCATCCGGATAACGCACGTTTTGCTTGAAACCGTAGATCACCAATTGCAGATCGACGCCGATCTGGGGCGCTGCCAGGCCGGCGCCGTTGGCGGCGTACATGGTATCGAACATGTCGGCAATCAGGCGTTCGAGTTCGGGCGTACCAAAGGCGCGCACCGGCTTGGCGATCCGCAGCAAGCGCTCGTCGCCCATTTTCAAAATTTCCCGCACTGTCATGCTGTTCCCGCTTCGTTGTTGTCAATGTTGGTGCTGTGCATCATCGATGCTTGCTCAGCCACCGGTTGCTGCTTGGCATCTTCCAGCAATGCCAGCAGCGCAGCCTCGTCGAGCAGCGCCAGACCGAGTTGCTGGGCTTTTTGCAGCTTGCTGCCGGCGTCCAGTCCGGCCACGACATAACTGGTCTTCTTCGATACCGAATTGGCCACCTTGGCGCCGGCAGCTTCGATCAACGCCGCCGCGTCGAGCCGGCTCAGATTGGGTAAACTGCCGGTCAGCACGAATGTCTTGCCGGCCAGGGGCCCGGCCGAACTGGCAAGCTGCGCGCTCTCGGGCCAGTGCAAGCCGGCATCTTGCAACGCTTGCAGCAGCGCCAGATTGTCCGGGTCGGCCATGAATTCGGTCAGCGCGCGCGCCACCACCGGGCCGACATCATCGACCTCTTGCAAGGCGGCGCCATCATTTTGGATAGCGCCCTGCTGCAGCGCAGAGAGACTGCCGAAATGGCGCGCCAACGCCTTCGCCGTCGATTCGCCCACGTGACGTATGCCCAGCGCATAGATCAGCCGAGCCAGCGTGGTCTGTTTTGATTTTTGCAGCGCATCGATCACGTTTTGCGCCGATTTCACGCCCATCCGGTCCAGATTGGCCA
>CANFGA010000239.1 GCA_947446335.1 Oxalobacteraceae bacterium
ATCGAAATCACCAGGCGCAAGTTGGCCTCGGTCATTTCGCGCTTGGCCTTGCGCGCCTTCATTTCACCGGCTGCCATCTGGCGGTTAATGCTGCGCAAGTCGGGCAACGGCAGCACGACGCGCGCAGCAAGATCGATCAGGCGCTGCTGCAATTCCTTGACCGCTGGCGTGTTGCGCCCAAGCACGATGCTGTAGCCGTGCCCGGCATCGACTTCGCCATCGACCCAGTCCAGGTTGGTTTCATTGCCAGGAAAGACCTTGATGAAATGGGCGCGCGGCATCCCGCATTTGTTGACGGCCACATCCAGTATCTGCTTCTCGATGTGGCGCACTTCGTCGACCTGGCCGCGCAGCGTGTCGCACAGCTTTTCGACGACCTTGGCGGTGAAGCGGATGCCCAGTAATTCGTGCGAGATCGCTTGCTGCGCCAAAACATAGCTGGCCGAGTTGTAGCCTTCGTCTGCATACGCCTTGCGCATCTTGCCAGATTGCACCGAAATCTCGGCAAACTTTGCCAGCGCGGCTTGCTTCAAGGCATCGAGTTGTTCGGCAGAGAAGCCGGCGGCGCCCGACGCATTGCTGTCATCGGCTTCGTCGGCTTCGGTTTCCGCTTCCTGCTCATCGTCATCTTCGTCGTCGTCATCGACGGATGCGGCCGCTGTCGGCGCGGCTGCCGCATCGTCAGACTCGTTCAGATCGACCAGACCGTCGACGATTTCGTCGATCTTGACGTCGTCAGATGCGATCCGGTCAGCGGTGGCGAGGATCTCGTCGATCGTGACCGGACAGGCTGAAATCGCCTGTATCATGTCCTTCAAGCCAGCTTCAATGCGCTTGGCGATTTCAATTTCGCCTTCGCGGGTCAGCAATTCGACCGAGCCCATTTCACGCATGTACATCCGCACCGGATCGGTGGTGCGGCCAAAATCGGAGTCGACCGTGGACAGTGCGGCCTCGGCGGCGGCTTCGACTTCGTCGTCGCTGGTGACGACGGCCACGTTATCGGACAGCAGCAGGGTTTCGGCATCAGGCGCGGTGTCATAGACTGCGATGCCCATGTCGTTGAAGGTGCCGATGATGCCTTCGATCGCTTCCGGATCGACGATATTCTCGGGCAAGTGATCGTTGATCTCGGCGTAGGTCAGGAAACCGCGATCCTTGCCCAGTTTGATCAGGGTCTTCAGCTTTTGACGACGCCGCTCCAACTCTTCTTCGGAGGCGTCGGTGTCGGACGAGAAGGCGTCTTTCAGCAGCGCCCGCTCCTTGGCCTTGCGATCCTTGGCCTTGGCCTTGTCGGCCGACTTCAGCTCGGCGCGCTCGACCGCGTTCAGGGCGACGATTTCGTCGTTTTCAGGCTGGAATTCCTTGGGCTTGCGCCCGCGCCGTCCGGGCACCTTGATCGACGGCAAGACATAGCCCGACGTATCGATGGCAGCGAGCGTGGCCGCATCGGTAGTCTGGCTGACTGCCTGCGCACTGCTGGCTCTGGAGGTGTCGAGCGCCAGCTCAGTGATGGTTGGCTTTACAGCCGTTTTAGGTTCGGGTTTCTTGATTGGCACAGGCGCTTTCGATTACACAACGACTTGCTTTACGGTGGATGAGAATAAAGTCTGCTACCGCCCCGCGTACACCTTTGTAGCTGCCAACAAGGCATTCCGGCATGACGACGATCTTGCCCCTGGCTGCGCCATGATGCGACAAACAATCAAGGCGAGCGCCGGGAACGGTTGCAGGCAGATCTGCCTGTCTCTAGCAGCCAACAAAGCTGCAAAAACCAAAGCCGGCTCTGGTCGCCGGCGCCGTCAACTCACGCCGATCAAGAGCCTAACTTACTGAAATAGAACACTATTTTATGAAATCCTGAACCAAATGACATGACACTTGGCGTTTTATTATAGCATGCCACAATCCATTTTCCAGTCGATAGCCGAGACCGCTTGCGCGCTTGATTTTACGCAAATCCGGTGCATTAACGCAGTGTCAATTCGGCATCCGCCTCGCGCTGCAACTGATCCTGTTTCGAGGTGATTTCACGGTAACGCAACCCGATTTCATCGGACGACAGGCCGGCCGCAAACAGTTGCTGTAATGCCATTGTCAGCGCATCGCGCTTGATCTGCCGGATCGCACCCACCATGCACAGACGCTCGCTGTCGAGGTCAGATTCGACATCGGCTGCGATGGCGCCGATGATGGCATCGTAATCCGGACCGAGCGCCTTCAAATGTTGTGCCAGCGTCGCAAAACTGCCTTGCGCACCCTGCTGTTGCGCCGCCTCGACCAGGTGCGCCAGGCGCTCGGCCGGTTCCTCTCCCAGATGCTGAAAAGCATCGAGCGCATCCTGATCGATGCCCAAGGCCAGCGCCGGATGCGCGACGATGATGCGCATGATTTGCAGCGCCAGCCCGACCGGCACCGGGCGCCCGGTGCGCGGCGGTGCGCGGCGCGCCACTGCGACTGGCTTGGCCAGTTCGAACAGCGCTTCGATTTCAGCTGGCGTGGTTTGCGTCAGCGCGGCCAGGCCGCGCACGATCTGCAGACGCAGCGCCGACGGCGTCATCGCCTGCAGCAGCGGCTTGGCATCGAACTGGGTTCTGGCGCGCCCTTCCGGCGTCGACAAATCATGCTCGCCGGCCACTTCCTTGAGCAGAAACTGCGATAAAGGCATCGCCAGACGCACCTGCTCTTCGAAAGCCTCGGTCGAATAGGCGCGAATGTAGCTGTCGGGATCGTGCTCGGCCGGCAAGAACAGGAACTTGATGGTCTTGTTGTCCGACACATGCGGCAAGGAAGCTTCGAGCGCGCGCCGCGCGGCGCGGCGGCCGGCCTTGTCGCCGTCGAAACTGAAGATCACGTTGTCAGTCTGGCGCAACAATTTTTGCACATGGGTGACGGTGCAGGCGGTACCCAGGGTTGCCACTGCCTGTGGAAAACCCATCTGCGCCAGCGCGACGACATCCATGTAGCCTTCCGTCACCAGCACGTAGCCGGCATCGCGGATCGCTTGCCTGGCCTCGAACAAGCCATACAGCTCGAAGCCTTTCGAGAACAGCGGCGTTTCGGGCGAGTTCAGGTATTTGGGTTCGCCATCGCCCAGCACCCGTCCGCCGAACGCGATGACCTGACCCTTGGTATTACGAATGGGGAACATGATGCGTTCGCGAAAACGATCGTAGCGCTTGCGGTTGGCGCCATCTTCGTCGCTGCGGTCGATCACCAGGCCCGATTCGGCCAGCGCCACCATCTGATAGTCGGGAAACACCGAGCGCAGGTTATCCCAGCCGCCGGGCGCATAACCGATGCCGAAACGGGCTGCGATCTCGCCGGTCAAGCCGCGGTTCTTCAGGTAATCGACGGCGTCGGTGGCGCCGCGCAATTGGGCCCGGTAATAATCGCAGGCCTGCGACATCGCATCCGACAACCCGAGGCTGTGCGCCTGGTTCTGGGCGCGCTGAGCTGGCGGGATCTTGTCGTCGGCTTCCGGCACGATCATGCCGACGCCTTGCGCGAGGTCCTTGACGGCATCGACAAAGCCCATCCCCGAATACTCGATCAGGAAACCGATCGAAGTGCCGTGCGCACCGCAACCGAAGCAGTGATAAAACTGCTTGGTCGGACTGACCGTGAAGCTGGGCGACTTTTCATTGTGAAACGGGCACAGGCCCATGAAATTGGCGCCGCCCTTTTTCAAGGGCACGTAACGTCCGACGACATCGACAATGTCGACCCGGTTCAGCAAATCTGAAATGAAGGATTGTGGGATCACTTGGCTACACCGTCTTGTTGATGATCAGGCTATACCGCCGCATGCGCCCGATATTGATATTCGACAACGCGCGACGGATCAGCTCGCTAGACTCCTAGGCTGGCATCAAGGCCTTCTTGACCAGGCCAGATACGGCAGTCATGTCGGCGCGGCCGGCCAGTTGCGGCTTCAATATCGCCATGACCTTGCCCATGTCTTGCGGACCGGCAGCGCCTGATGCTGCCACGGCTGCGGCCACCGCATCAGCGACTTCCTGCTCGGACAAGCCGGCCGGCATGTAGTCGACCAGCACTGCCAATTCGGCCTTTTCGATATCGGCCAGATCCATGCGGCCGCCTGCTTCGAACTGGCTGATCGAATCCTTGCGCTGCTTGATCATCTTGTCGATGATGGCCAGCACTTGATCGTCGCTGACCTCGATGCGCTCGTCGACTTCCTTGCGCTTGATCTCGGCCAGCAACAAGCGGATCGTGCCCAGCTTGCCCGCTTCTCTGGCGCGCATCGCCGCTTTCATGTGTTCCGTGATTTGGTCTCTCAAGCTCATGATGTCCTCTTTACGATCGATATAAATGCGAAAACCCGCTGCGGTGAACCGGAGCGGGCAGGCGACTCGTTTGAACTGGAACATTCAAACGCAGCAAAACAGTAACCGGTGGCGAACAAAACCTCGCGCAGCCGGGTCAGTTTTGCATGGGCAGTCTTAGAATAATTTTTTCGGCAATTGCTGGCTGCGAATGCGCTTGTAGTGGCGCTTGACAGCAGCAGCGAGCTTGCGCTTGCGCTCAGCCGTTGGCTTCTCGTAGAACTCGCGTGCGCGCAGTTCGGTCAGCAGACCAGTTTTTTCGATAGTGCGCTTGAAGCGACGCATTGCGACTTCAAACGGCTCGTTTTCTTTAAGGCGAATAGTGGTCATGTAGAAATTCAAACCGTTGATTTATAGGAAGAGATAGATAGTAGCAGCTTTTTAACGGAAAGGGAAGATGGCTGCGCTTGTGCGCGCGTTGCGTTGCAAAAAAACCCGCACCGCAGCCAAGCTCACCTTCACGCTCACAGCGCGGTGCCGGCAGCCGCCCCGGAAGCCCAGGCCCACTGGAAGTTGTAGCCACCGAGCCAACCGGTCACATCGACCGACTCGCCGATGAAGTACAGGCCCGGCACCTTGGTTGACATCATCGTTTGCTGCGACAGCTCGCGCGTATCGACGCCGCCGCGCGTCACTTCAGCCTTGCGATAGCCCTCCGACCCATTGGGGACGATTTCCCATTGGTTGATCGCCTGCCCGAGTTTGCGCAACTGGGCGTCGGGCATGTCGGCCACGCGCGCATCGAGTGCAAAGCCATGGGCCAGCAGCATCCCTTCGGCCAGGCGCGCCGGCAACCATTGCGAGAGCACGTTGACCAATTGCTTCTTCAAGCTGCCCTTGCCCTCGATCAAGACCTGCGCCAGATCCATGTCCGGCAACAAATTGATGGTGATCGGGGTGCCTGGCAGCCAGAAACTGGAAATTTGCAAGATCGCCGGACCCGACAAGCCGCGATGGGTGAACAGCAAATCCTCGCGAAAGCGCGCACCGGTTGCGCCCTTCCCCTTCAGCGACCCGGTCGTCACATCGACCTCCAAAGCGATGCCGGCCAGCGGCACGAATGGCGCCCAGGCCGCGGCATCGAACGTGAGCGGCACCAGCGCCGGGCGCGGCTCCACCATCTTCAAGCCGAACTGTCTGGCGATGCGGTAAGCGAAATCGGTGGCACCGATCTTCGGGATCGACAAGCCGCCGCTGGCGATGACGACACTGGCTGCACTGACTTCACCGCCATCGGTCTGCAGCAGGAAGCCGCCATCATCGAGC
>CANFGA010000240.1 GCA_947446335.1 Oxalobacteraceae bacterium
CCATGGCCAACATATTGATCATCGAAGACAATCCTGCCAACATGAAGCTCGCTTCGCTGTTGCTGCGCCATGCCGGCCATCTCGTGTTGTGCGCGGTCGATGCCGAAACCGGCTTGACGCTGGCGCGCAGCCATTGTCCGGACCTGATCATGATGGACATCCAGTTGCCCGGCATGGATGGCTTGGCTGCCACGGCGCTGCTCAAGCAAGACCCAATGACAGCGGCCATCCCGGTCATCGCCTTGACCGCGCTGGCGATGAAAGACGATCAAGACCGAAGCCGCGCCGCCGGTTGCGATGCCTATATCGTGAAACCTTTGCGCTACCAGCAATTGTATGACACGATCGACGCCTTGCTGGCGCGCCAGATGGTAGCGGGACTCAATCCATTTGCCTAGGCGCTATGTGCGCTGGCACACAGACCGCTGGCTGCCTTATGTATACATTACCAAACGGCAAGCGCTGTGCGCTCTCGTGCGATAATCTGGTTTGTTTCTGGTCCGGTTTTCACGCTGTCAGGCAGTGACCGGCTCGACTCATCCCAATCACGCCAGATTAACCCTCTTGTCAGCAGAAATCCCGCTATGTCCAGTTTGCACGACCCTAACCAAAATCATCTGCTGGCAGCCTTGCTCGACGCTGAATTCGACCGTCTGGCGCCGCATCTGGAATTGATTCCGATGCTGCTCGGCGACGTGCTCTACGAATCAGGTGGCAAGATGCAACATGTGTATTTCCCTACCACATCGATTGTTTCGCTTCATTACCTGCTCGAAAATGGCGGCTCGTCCGAGATTGCCGGGGTTGGCAACGAAGGTGTGCTCGGCATTTCCCTGTTCATGGGCGGCGATACCACACCCAGTCGGGCCGTGGTGCAAACGGGTGGCCATGGCTATCGCCTGAAGTCGCACATCCTGGTCGAGGAATTCAACCGGGCCGGCCCCGTGCTGCGTCTGTTGCTGCGCTACACGCAAGCGTTGATCACGCAAATGTCGCAAACGGCAGTATGCAATCGGCATCACTCGGTGCAGCAGCAATTGTGCCGCTGGTTGCTGCTGACGCTGGACCGGTTGCCATCGAATGAATTGACGATGACCCAGGAATTGATCGCCAACATGCTCGGCGTGCGGCGCGAAGGCGTGACCGAGGCGGCCGGACGCTTGCAAAATTGCGGCTTCATCAGTTATCGGCGTGGCCATATCACGGTGCTGGACCGGGCCGGTCTGGAAGCCGATGTCTGCGAATGCTATGGGGTGGTCAAGAAAGAATTTGCCCGCCTGTTGTCCGATGTGCGCCAGCGCCAAGTCGCCAGCGCCCCATGACGAGCGATCGCTTGATACATCTCTGCCACGTCTGACATCATGGAAAAAATTAAAAAAAATCTGTTCAACCGACCATTGCTGATCAGTGTCGGCATCACCTTGACGGCCTTGTTGCTGGTGGGTGCCGTGGTCTGGAACAATGCGCTGCAATCGGCATCGGCGCTCAGGATGCTCGACCATACGCATGAAGTGATGGCCGAGATCAATGCGCTGCGCTCGGAGATGGCCAAGGCTGAAGGTGGTCAATGGGCCTATTTCCTGACCCGCAAGAAAAATTTCCTGGTCGAGCGCGATGCTGCGCTGGCCAGTTCGGAAAAAGTCTTGCGGCATTTGAATGCGTTGACACTCGATAATGCCAGCCAGCATGCACGACTGGTGCCACTGCAAATCGCAGTCGATCAGCGCATCGCGTTGCTGATGGATAGCCAGGCGCTGTTTGAAACGCGCGGGTTCACTGCTGCGGAGCCGAAATTCGACGCCGGCCTGCTGGCGGCGCAGAAAGTGCGCGACATTATCGAGCAAGTCGACAGCGAAGAGCAGCGTTTGCTGGTGCAGCGCAAGGATGATGAATTGTCGCGCAGTAACATGATCGCCGCCGGCATCATTTTTTTGCTTGCGGTCATCGCGCTGCTGGCGCTGCTGGTGCGGCGCATGCTCAACCGTCGCCTGGCGCGCGAACTGGCCGTGCTGGAGGCGCATCAGCCATTGCTGAAGGCGGGGGCATTGCAAAACGCCATTTTCAACAGCGCCAATTTTTCCAGCATCGCTACCGATGCCCAGGGCGTGATTCAGATTTTCAACGTGGGGGCCGAGCGCATGCTCGGTTATGACGCGATTGATGTCGTCGACAAGATCACGCCGGCCGGCATTTCCGACGCGCAAGAAGTGGTGGCGCGCGCGGCCGCGTTGAGCCTGGAATTCGACACCCCGATCACGCCCGGCTTCGAGGCGCTGGTGTTCAAGGCCTCGCGCGGGATCGAAGATATCTACGAGTTGACCTATATCTGCAAGGATGGCATGCGGTTGCCGGCGATCGTGTCGGTGACCGCGCTGCGCGACGCGCAGGGCAAAGTGATCGGTTATTTGCTGATCGGCACCGACAATGCCGCGCGCAAGCAAGTCGAAGCCGAGCAGGCACTGCTCGACCAGCGCTTGCGCGATCAGCAATTTTATACGCGCTCGCTGATCGAATCGAATATCGATGCGATCATGACGACCGATCCGCGCGGCATCATCAGCGACGTCAATCAGCAGATGGAATTGCTGACCGGTTGCACCCGCGACGAATTGATCGGTGCGCCATTCAAGAATTATTTCACCGAACCGGCCAGGGCCGAGGCCGCCATCACGCGCGTGCTGCGCGAAGGCAAGGTGACCAATTACGAGTTGACCGCGCATGCCAGGGATGGCAAGGAAACCGTGGTGTCGTACAACGCGACCACGTTCCATGACCGCGACCGCAAGCTGCAAGGCGTGTTTGCGGCAGCGCGCGATGTCACCGAGCGCAAGCAATTCGAGCAGGCGCTGCAATTGAACAACGTCGAACTGGAAACGGCCAGGGCCGTGGCTGAAAAGGCCAATCTGGCGAAATCGGAATTTCTCTCCAGCATGAGCCATGAGTTGCGCACACCGCTCAATGCAGTGCTGGGCTTTGCCCAGCTGATGGCGTCCGACAACCCGCCGCCATCGCCGGCGCAGACCCAGTCGATCGACCAGATATTGAAGGGTGGCTGGTATCTGCTGCGCCTGATCAATGAAATCCTCGACCTGGCGATGATCGAATCGGGCAAGGTGACGATGTCGCAGGAATCGATGTCGCTGACCGACGTGCTGCAAGATTGCCAGGCCATGATCGAGCCGCAAGCCCAGAAGCGGGGCATACGGATGACCTTCCCGCACCTGGATAACTCATTCTTCGTGCATGCCGACCGAACCCGGGTCAAGCAAGTGATGATCAACCTGCTCTCGAATGCGATCAAATACAATCGGGTCGGCGGCGCCGTCATCGTCGAATGCGAAATGCAAGCCGAGAACCGGGTGCGCGTTTGCGTCAAGGATACCGGGACCGGTTTGACGCAGGAGCAATTGGGCCAGTTGTTTCAGCCTTTCAACCGACTTGGGCAAGAATCGAGCACCGAGGAAGGCACCGGCATCGGCCTGGTCGTCACCAAGCAACTGGTCGAGTTGATGGGCGGGCAGATCGGGGTTGAAAGTCAGGTCGGCATCGGCAGCACGTTCTGGGTCGAACTGCAAGCGTCGGCTGCGCCCGAACTGCTGTTTGCCGGGGCGGGCAGCGATGACGAGTCCTCGGATCGCTTGGTCGAGCCAGCCGCCTCGCACAAGCGCACGCTGCTGTATGTGGAAGACAATCCGGCCAATCTGGCGCTGGTCGAGCAATTGATCGCGCGCCGCACCGACTTGAAATTGCTGACCGCCGTCGATGGCCACCTGGGCATACAACTGGCGCGTGCCTTCAAGCCGGACGTGATCTTGATGGATATCAATTTGCCTGGCATCAGCGGCTTCGGGGTCTTGAAAATACTCGGCGTCGACGCTGCCACATCGCATATCCCGGTGATCGCGCTATCGGCCAATGCGGTCCCGCGCGATATCGAGAAGGGCATCGAGGCGGGTTTCTTCCGCTATCTGACCAAGCCGATCAAGGTCGTCGAGTTCATGGACGCGCTCGACGTCGCATTGCAACATGCCGAAGCCAATGGGATGGCCATCGGCTCGGCGCGCTAGAACAATACTGTGATTCTTTAGGAATAATGTAATGCTTGAAACATCCGAGGTTTTAAACGCCAGCATCTTGATTGTTGATGATCAGGAAGTGAACGTGATGCTCTTGAAACAAATGCTGCGCAACGCCGGTTACCAGCGCGTCACGTCGACGATGGATCCGCGCACGGTATGTCCGCTCCATCTGGAGCACCGCTACGACCTGATCTTGCTCGACTTGCAAATGCCAGAGATGGATGGCTTCCAGGTGATGGAAGGCTTGAAGGAAATCGAGACCGCTGGCTACTTGCCGGTGCTGGTGATCACGGCGCAACCGGGCCACAAACTGCGCGCTTTGCAAGCGGGAGCCAAGGATTTCGTCAGCAAACCATTCGATCTGATCGAAGTGCAAACGCGGATCCACAACATGCTGGAAGTGCGGCTGTTGTATCAAAAGCTCGACAATTACAACAAGGTGCTGGAACAGACGGTGCAAGAACGTACGGCAGAGTTGCGCGAAAGCGAAGCCCGCTTCAAGAGTTTCACCCAATTGTCATCGGACTGGTACTGGGAGCAAGATCCACAAGGCAACTTCACCAACATGTCGGGCCCGGTGTTCGAGATGCTGGGGATCGACGTCGATGACTTGCTGGGCACATCCGGCAACGCGTGCGGCAGCTGGAATGCGGCCGAACATGCATTGCTGAAAGAGAACATTGCCAGCCGCCGGCCTTTCCTCGATTTTGTCTACAGCCGCAGCAATGCCGACGGCACGATTCAATATCTGCAAGTGAGCGGCGAGCCGATGTTCGATCTGGCCAGCCGTTTCACCGGCTATCGCGGCATCGGCATGGATGTCACCGAACGCATGCGCCCTGGCCAGCAAGAAGTGAATTTTCGCCGTGCCGTCGACATGATGGATCAGGGTGTCTGTCTGGTCGAACTGGCCAGCATGCGCATCATCGATGCCAATGCAACAGCAGGCAGCATCTCGGGTTACAGCCGCCAGCAATTGCTGGCGCTCAACTTGCAACAGATCGCTGTGGGCGAAGACTTGGCGGCAGCGTTCAATGGCTTGAGCATGGAATCGATGGTGCAGACCCAGCAATTGCGGCGCCAGGATGGCAGCTTGCTCGATGTCACGACCGTCTGGCGCAAATTGCCCGGAGCTGGCCCGGCGATCATCGCCGGCGTGATCAAGGCACCGGCCTAGATCTTGCGGGGCGGGGTGGGGCCCCGCCCGAAACAAGCCTGTTCAAGTCAAGGGGCGGTGCTGGTCGGCTGCCCCGACAAGATGCCTTGATACTGGGTCAATGCCGGACCGATCGTGATGCTGTCGCGCGCGATGTCGAAGAAGCGGATGTCCTTGCTGTGGTCGCTGCCACGCACCTTGACCACTGACATCACACGCTTCAATTGCCCCTCGAGCTCGACATAACGCTGCATGATGATGGCGTCTGCCAGAAAGGCATTGCCATACGAACTGAAGCGCAGCACCGTGTAGCGGTCTTCCAGTTCGGCCGTCATCAATACCGTCACGCCCATGCCGGTCAGCAC
>CANFGA010000241.1 GCA_947446335.1 Oxalobacteraceae bacterium
ACGCTCGGCTTTGCCGAGGATGAACTCGCTTATCTGCGCACGCTGCGCTTCATCAAGAGCGACTTCGTCGATTTTCTCACGCTGTTTCGCTTTCAGCGCAAGTTCATTCAGGTCGATACCGATGGCGAGTTGCTCACCGTCTGTGCCACCGGGCCTCAGGTGCATGTGATGGGCTTCGAGATTTTCGTGCTCTATATCATCAATGAACTTTATTTTCGCCGTGTCGATCAGGCCAAGGCACTGGAAGTGGGCCGTCAGCGTCTGGATCAGAAAATCGCTGCCTTGCACGCCTTCTCGCACCAACCGGCCCAGAAGCATCCGTTTGCCTTTTCCGATTTCGGCGTGCGGCGCCGTTTTTCAGGCGCCTGGCATGACGAGGTGGTGCACCGCCTGGCCACGGAAGTGCCACAGTATTTCAAGGGCACCTCGAACGTCTACCTTGCCAAGCGTTTCAACCTGGTGCCGGTCGGTACCATGGCGCACGAATACATGCAATCGTTTCAAGCGTTTGGGGTGCGCTTGCGCGATTTCCAGAAGGCGGCGCTGGAAGACTGGGTCCAGGAATACCGGGGCGATCTGGGTACTGCACTGACCGATGTGGTCGGCATGGATGCATTCCTGCTCGATTTCGATCTGTATTTTGCGAAGCTGTTCGACGGCTTGCGCCACGACTCGGGCGATCCGGTTGAATGGGGCGAAAAAGCGCTGGCGCACTACGCGTCGCTGCGGATCGACGCCAACAGCAAACGGCTGGTGTTTTCCGACAGCCTCGATCTGGGCATCGCCTTCAATTTGCACCGCCATTTTGCCGGCCGCATCATGACGGGCTTTGGCATAGGCACCAATTTGACCAACGACCTGGGACAAGTTCCGCTCCAGATCGTGATGAAATTGGTCGAGTGCAACGGCCAGTCGGTCGCCAAACTGTCCGATTCTCCGGGCAAGACGATGAGCCAGGATGCCACCTTCCTCGCTTATTTGCGCCAGGTATTTCAACCGCCTGGCTTGGCACCGGCCCCGACCCAGATCACGGCGGCGCGCTGACCGGGGCTCGATTGCCGTTCAAGCGAAAAGCTAGAAGCCGGTCAGCACCGTGTTCATGTGTTCCACTTCGGGCGGGGCCAGGAAATAGGGGCCGACCAGCCGGCGCCATTCCTGGAAATCTTCGCTGCCTCTGAAATGGACGATATGGTCGTCCAGCGTGGCCCAGCCCACGACCAGACGATAGCCATCGATGTGCTCGATCGAGTGCTCCAGGCGCATCGACAGGCAACCTTGAGCGCGCTTGAACAAGGGCACCGCCGTGGCGACGGCGGCTTCGAAGGCGCTTTGTGTATCGGGTTTGATGCGAATTGCTGCAATTTCAAAGATCATCTCAATTTCCTGACGGTTGGTATCAGGGTATTTTGCCTGAAAGAACGACCGAGCGTGCGCCGTTCACCGCCAGGCGGCTCAATGAACGGCCGTCGGCCCGCCTGGAGGCTGGGCATCGAGATAGGCTTCGATTTGATGCAGGCTGAACATCGATATATCCTTGGGCAACTCCTGCTCGACCATTTTTTGCACTTCCTTGTGCAAATTGCTGCGCATCAAGCCCAGAAATTTCGGCGCGGCGATCACGCGCAGGCGGGCATAGCGGCGCGCATTGCGGGCCTGGTCCAGGTATTGTCCGATGCTGCGCGCAAACAGGTCGTTCTCATGTTCGACCGGCACCGACGGCGGCGCGATGACATGACCTTGAGTGCGCTCGTTCCGGTCGTGCAGCTTGCCATCGCCATCCTTGCGCAAGTTGCTGGCGTGTTCGCCAGGATTGACCATGTCTTCGATTTCGCGCAGGTGCTTGTCGCCCTGTTCGAAGACACGGGCTCGGCAACTGTCGGCAACAACGATCCACGTGGTGTCCATCAAAAATTCTCCTTGCGCAAAGCGCATGCCATGATTGAGATTTCTGGCGGTGATGCGGGCGCATCACCGATGCGACCGGCTTGATGCCCGGTCTTAGGGCGCAGCCATGCTGCTGCCGCCGAAGCGCGAAATGATGACCGCTGCATGCTCGGATTGCTGCGCATTGTCGATGTCGACGCCGAGCTGGTACATCCCCAGTTGCGATGATTGATGACGCTGCGGATGATCCTGATCCTTGTCGCCACTGAGCAATTGAAACATGCCCTCGATTGCATGGTTCGACGTATCGCCAGCGGCGAACTGACCCTCGGGCACGCCCGCTGCATTGCTCTTGACTCTCAGATGGATGTGCGAAGGGGGAATCCCGCTCGCCAACAGCGCCTTGCGCGCATTGTCCGCATCTGAAAAGTAGTCGAAAACCTTGGTGATTGTGTCTGCCATCGCGATTCTCCATGTAAACATACAAAAAGAAGGAACGGTTGAAACAGGTGATGATTTGTTCTTAGTGTACCCATTAATGATGAAAAATCAATCTCTACGTGCTTTTTGTGTGCGCCGGACCAAAGTGCGATCCGGCCCGGCGCTGACGTTTACTGGAAGGCAACTTCGGCGAAGCTGCGCAACTTGCGACTGTGCAATTTGTCGACGCCGCGCGCGCGCAGCAGTTCGAGCGCGCGTATGCCGATGCGCAAGTGCTGGTCGACGCGCTCGCGATAGAACTGGTTGGCCATCCCGGGCAACTTCAGTTCGCCATGCAGCGGCTTGTCGCTGACGCACAGCAAGGTGCCATACGGCACCCGGAACCGGAAACCGTTGGCGGCGATCGTCGCGCTTTCCATGTCCAGCGCGATCGCGCGGCTCTGGCTGAAGCGGCGCTCGGGCGTGCGCTGCGGCAGCAGTTCCCAGTTGCGGTTGTCGGTGCTGGCGACGGTACCGGTGCGCATCACGCGCTTGAGATCGTGACCGGTCAACTGGGTGATTTCAGCCACCGCCGATTCGATCGCGACCTGGACTTCGGCCAGCGGTGGAATCGGCACCCACAGCGGCAAGTCTTCGTCCAGCACATGGTCTTCGCGCACATAGCCGTGGGCCAGCACATAGTCGCCCAGTTGCTGGGTATTGCGCAGTCCCGCGCAGTGGCCCAGCATCAGCCACGCGTGCGGGCGCAGCACCGCGATATGGTCGGTGATGGTCTTCGCATTGGCCGGGCCGATGCCGATGTTGACCATCGTGATGCCGCTGCCGTCGGCTCGCACCAGATGGTAACCCGGCATCTGCGGCAGACGCGGTGGCGGCATCCCCAGTTCATCGCCCTTTTGTGCTTCGATGCCGATGCGGCGCGTGACGACATTGCCCGGTTCGATGAAGGCGATATAGCCATCGTCATCCTGCGGCGAGAGTGAATCGACGGCGCGCGCCATGATCGCGTGGCCCAGGCGCACGAATTCATCGATATAGAACTGGTAATTGGTAAACAACACGAAATTCTGGAAGTGTTCGGCCGCCGTACCGGTGTAATGGCGCAGCCGCTGCAGCGAATAGTCGACCCGCGGCGCGGTAAACAGCGCCAGCGGCTGGGCTTCGCCGGGCACCGTTTCGTGCGTGCCGTTGGCGATGCCGTCATCCATCGCTGCCAGGTTGGGCAAGTCGAACAGGTCGCGCATCGCCAGGCGCCGGCTCTGGTTCATGCTGCCTTCGATATGATCATGGTCGGCGATCGTGAAATGCACCGGGATCGGCTGCGAACTGGTACCCACCTCCAATTGCACCTGCTGGTCGCCGCCGTGGTTCTTCAGCAGCAGGCGAAACTGTTCCAGGTAATAGCTGGCAAACAGGTCGGGCCGCGTCAACGTGGTTTCGAAGGTGCCGGGGCCGGCCACGAAGCCGTAAGACAGGCGCGAATCGGCCCGCACCACGGTGTCGGTATGCACGCGCACGAAGGGATAACAGGCGCGCACATGGCCGGTGATCGACTCGCCGCCAACGAAATGCTGCAATTGCGTGCGCAGATGGTTGATGCTGTCATTGTAAATCGCCTGCACATGAAGGAGGGCGGCGGCGGGATCGTCAAACATGACGGGGGCGATGAAGCGGCGGTTTTGCATGGTGCTACTCCTTTTGACGATGACGATAGACTTGCCGCAGCGGGCGGCAAGGGTTGCTCACAGTATGGCGCAGATGAATGCCTGATGACCACGCGAGCAATCGCCTGAGCAACATTTTTTGATCGAATAGGTCAATCAAGCAGCAGCGCTGGCAACTTCGTCCAGCAAGCCTTGCTTGCGGATGAAGGCGATCACCTCGTTGACGCCGTCGCCGGTGCGCAAATTGGTGAACACGAACGGGCGCTCGCCGCGCATGCGTTTGGCATCTTGCGCCATCACGCCCAGATCGGCGCCGACATACGGGGCCAGGTCGGTCTTGTTAATGAGCAGCAAGTCGGAGCGCGTGATGCCGGGGCCGCCCTTGCGCGGGATCTTTTCGCCGCCGGCGACATCGATCACATAGATCGTCAAGTCCGACAATTCGGGGCTGAAGGTGGCGGCCAGGTTGTCGCCGCCGGACTCGATCAAGATCAGATCGAGGTTCGGAAAATCGACGCACATGCGCGCGATCGCTTCCAGGTTGATCGACGCATCTTCGCGGATCGCCGTGTGCGGGCAGCCGCCGGTTTCCACGCCCATCAAGCGCTCGGCCGGCAACGCACCTGCGCGCAGCAGGATCTCCATGTCTTCCTTGGTATAGATATCGTTGGTGATGACGGCCATGTCGTAGTCGTCGCGCATCGCCTTGCACAGCATTTCGCATAACGCAGTCTTGCCGGAGCCGACCGGGCCGCCGATGCCCACGCGCAGCGGATTGGATGGATTGTTCATAAGATGTCGATCGATAAAAAGTTGAAAATTGAAAAGAAGGTCACGAACGATAGAGTCGGCTGTACTGGACTTCATGCTGCATAGAAAGCAGCGACAGCCCGGGCGACCAGTTCGACAATGCGTCGTCTTCGAGTTGCTGCGCACTCAGCGCCGCCAGTTCCAGTTCTGGTCGCAGCGACAGCAGCAAACGCTGGCCGGCGACCTGGCCCAGCGGCACCGATTTGACGCAGACCAGCACCTGATTCTCGGCCCACGAAAACAGCATCCCCAGCAGCGCCGCCTGATGCGGCACCGTCAGCGCGACCGCCGCGCAGGCGAGCGCCGTCGGCAATCCCACTTCGCGCTGTGCGTGCAGCAGCGCCAGCAAATCGGGATCGGCAATCTCCAGGTCGCCGACCAATTTGGCCAAGGAGTAGCCCATCTGTATCGTTTCGGCGCGGAACTCGGCGCTGTCGCGCGAGGCGATGAAGCGCTCGCTCCACAAGGTTACTGCCTGCGCATCGCGCAGCTCGAAGGCGCGCAACAAGCGCCAGAAAACCGGCGCCTCGAAGCGCGCCAGCACCTGATGCAGATGGTCGACGATCCAGTTGCGCGCCGATGCGGCATCGCACACCAGTTTGGAGTCGATCGCGCTTTCCAGTCCTTGCGAATAGCTGTAGGCGCCGATCGGCAGCGATGGACTGGTCAGCTGCAGCAAGTGCAGCAAGGCAGAGGCTTGCATCCGGATCAGGTTGGATCAGAGGTATCGGACGAAGGGGTGTCTGAAGGCCGGTGGATGCGCTGGCGCAGCGGGATCGG
>CANFGA010000242.1 GCA_947446335.1 Oxalobacteraceae bacterium
AGGTTCACGCGCATGATGAATTTGCAACCACGGCTGCGCACCTCGCTGCGCCAGCGAGGCAATACCCTGATCGGCCTGATCATCGGCCTGGTGATCGGCCTGGTCATCGCCGTCATCGTTGCGCTGGCGATCACGAAGGGCGCCACGCCGTTCACCGACAAACTGGGCAAGACCGGCAAGACCAGCGAACCGAGCAGCAGCCAGGCGAGCGATCCGAACCAGCCGATGTATGGCAAGGTGGTCAAGCCGGCGCTGACCGAACCGGCGCCACCGGTCGCACAGCCGCAGCCGCCGCAACAGGACCCATTGCAGCAATTGCTGGCCAACTTGCAGCCCGAGCCGGCCAAGCCAGCGGCCAAGCCCGAACCCAAGCCGCCGGCAGCACCAGTCAATCCGACCAGCCCGGCCAGCCCGGCCAGCCCGGCGGCCGAGGATGACAAGTTCGTCTACTATCTGCAAGCCGGAGCCTTTCGCAACGTGACCGAAGCGGAAAACACGCGCGCCAGGCTGGCACTGCTCGGATTCGAAGCGGCAGTAAGCGAGCGCAACACCGACAGCGGCTTGCTGCACCGGGTGCGCGTGGGCCCGTTCGGCGGACTCGATGCGATGAACCGGGTGCGCGCCAAGATGACTGAAAATGGCGTCGATGTCGCCGTCGTACGCAATCAAAAACAAAGCCGGGAGCAATGATGATGAAAAAAATATGGTTGGCGCTAGCCTTGTGTGTCATGGCGCTGGGCGCCTCGGCTGAACCGAAAAACGGCGTCGACTACAAGACGCTGCCCGCGGCCCAGGCCACCGAGGCCGGCAAGAAGATCGAAGTGACCGAATTCTTCGCCTATTCCTGTCCGCATTGCAATGCATTCCAGCCGCCATTGTCGGCGTGGGCCAAGGCGCAAGGTGCCAACATCGTCTTCAAGCGCATCCATGTGGGCAACGGTGCCAGCACGCTGCCGCAGCAACGCCTGTTCTTCACGCTGGAAGCCTTGGGATTGCAAGAGCAACTCGATGCCAAGGTCTTTCAGGCGATGCATGTCGAGCGATTGCGCCTCAATACCGATGAACTGGTATTCGATTTCATCGCCAAACAGGGTATCGACCGCAAGAAATTCAGCGACGCTTACAACTCGTTCGGGGTTGCGGCCAGAGTCCGGCGCGCCAATGCGATGATGGAAGCGTACCAGGTCGATTCATGGCCGTTGATCGCAATCGATGGCCGCTTCATCACCTCGCCCGCGCTCGCCAACAACGGCGGCAAGCCGGCCAGTAACGAAGCCGAACTGCATGCCAAGGTGCTGGCGGTAATGGATCATCTGGTCAAGACGGCGCAAGCGAAATAAATGAGCGCACCAGTTGCCCTCTCGGGCGCCGCCATCGCCCGCGCGGCGCAGCTTGCCGATCACGTCGCGATCGAGGTCGTGGCCGATACCGGCTCCACCAATGCCGACTTGCTGGCGCGCCTCGATAACCTCAGCGGTGCCACCCTCTTGATCGCCGAGCGCCAGAGCGCAGGGCGCGGACGTGCCGGACGCAGCTGGTTGTCGGCGCCGGGCGCGAGTCTGACCTTTTCGCTGGCCTGGAAATTCAACGGACCGCTGCACAAGCTGCTCGGCTTGCCGCTCGCGGTCGGCGTCGCGCTGGCCGACAGCATGATCGAACTGGGCGTGCCGGTGACACTGAAATGGCCCAACGACGTGCTCAAAGACGGTGCCAAGCTGGCCGGCATCCTGATCGAGACGCGCAGCTGCACGGCCGGGAATGCACCGGCAGCAACCTGGGCCGTGATCGGCATCGGCATCAATCTGCTGCTGCCCGATGCGCTCGAAGCGCAGATCGAGCGCCCGGCCGCCTGCGCGCCATGGCTGGCGCAGATGGATGGAAATCAATTGATGGCCGCGCTGCTGACCCATCTGGCGCAGGCACTGGCCCGGTTCGATGCGGCCGGCTTCGCCGCATTTCAACAGCGCTGGAATCTGCTGCACGCTCACCAAGGGCAGGAAGTGACCATCATCGATCGCGGCCAGGTCGTGCACGAAGGCATCTGCTGCGGCGTCGATCATCTGGGCCGCTTGCTGCTCGAGAGTGGCGGCGAACGGCTGGAAATCGTTTCCGGCGATGTCTCGTTGCGCGTCAAGCAAGGATGACACCATGCTGCTGCTGATCGACGCCGGCAACACCAGCATCAAGTGGGCGCTGGTCGAGGATGGCGCGGCGCCGGGCACCTGGGTGGCCTCGGGCGCGCTCGCGCATGACGATCTGGCGCCCGGCATCTGGGCCGGGCACGCCGTCGTGCGCGCCCTCATTTCCAATGTCGCTGGCAGCGCGCTGGGCTTGCGCCTGGCGTTGGCGCTACCCGATGGCGTGCCGCATGACTGGTTCGCTTCGCAGGCGCAGTTGGCCGGCTTGCACAACGGTTACCGCAATCCGCTACAACTCGGCTGCGACCGTTTTGCGGCCGCGATCGGCGCGCACGCGCTGGCACCCGATTCTGCATTGATCGTCGCCACCTGCGGCACCGCGACCACGATCGATGCGATCACGCCCGACGGCTTGTTCCTGGGCGGGCTGATCTTGCCAGGACTGGGACTGATGGCCAGTTCGCTGGCGCGCAACACATCGCAATTGCCGCAAGTGGGCGCAGGAGCACCGATCAAGCCAGGCTTTGCCGACAATACCGACGACGCCATCATCAACGGCTGCCTGACAGCGCAAGCGGGTGCCATCGAGCGCGCCTGCACGGCGCTGGAAGCGCAATATGGCACCGTAGGCTGCATCCTGTCGGGCGGCGCAGCCGGCTTCATCGCCCCAACACTCTCGCGGCAGCACAAGATGGTCGCCAACATCGTGCTGATCGGCTTGCAGGTCGCAGCCAATGACAAGGATGGATCATGCTGAAGTTCATCCTCTGGGCGCTGCTGGCCGGTAATGCCTTGCTCTGGCTGCTAGGGTCCGGCCATCTCGGCAATCTCGATGGCAATGTGCGCCAGCCGGCGCGCATGCAAGATCAACTCCATGCCGAACGCATCGTGCTCATTGCTGCACCGATGCCGACGCCGGTGCCGGCCCCAGTTCCGGTCAAGGCGCCAGAGATCATTGCCTGCACCGAGATCGGCAATTTCACGCTGCCTGAAGCCGGGCGTTTCGAGGTGCAACTGGCCACGCTGGCGCTGGGCGAGCGCCAGTCGCGCCACAACATCGCCAGCGCAGAAGTCACCAATTACATCGTCTATATTCCGCCGCAAAATGGCAAGGAAGGCGCCGAGCGCAAAGCGGCCGAATTGCAGCGCATGGGAATCCAGAATTATTTCATCATGGCCGACAGCGCGACGCTGCGCTGGGCCGTTTCGCTGGGCGTGTTCAAGTCTGAAGCGGCGGCGCAAAATTTGCTGGCCAGCCTGAACAAGCGCGGCGTGCACAGTGCCCGCGTCGCGCCGCGCATGGCGAGCAGCAAGCTGCTGGCATTTCGCCTGCGCGGCCTCGATGCGCAAGCTAAGTCGAGTCTGGATGCCATCAAGGCCCAATTCCCGGCCCAGGCCATGCGCAGTTGCCAATGAAATCGGTCAGCGCTGCACCACCAGCGACTTGATGCCCATGGCGACGGGCAAGGCGTCGCCAGCCTGCACCGCATCGAGACGATGCTGGAATGGCCCGCCATACAGTCGGTACAGCGCTCCAGCCTGCACCACTTCCAGCGTCCCGAGGCGATCGGCATAGGGGGCCAGGCGCGAGCGCTCCGCCTCGGCATTGTCCGCGCGCGCAAAGGCGCCCAGCTGCAGATAGAAACTGCCGGCAACTGACGGCCGGATCGTCAAGGCGTTCGATGCAGGGATCACGGCTGGCGGCCTGACAGCCGGCGGCGCCAAATCAACGGCAACAGCGTACGCTTGCACCGCCTGCGGCTGCTGCTGCTGCTGCGCCAGGATGCGCTCGATGTCGCTCGCCAGCAGGCGCTCGAGCTGCAATTCATGGCTGCCACTGCCCAGCAAACCCAGTTTCAGCGCCGCCGTGTACGAGACATCGATGATGCGATCGGCGTGAAAGGGACCGCGGTCGTTGACGCGCACGATCACCTGCTTGCCAGTGACGATGCTGGTGAGGCGCACAAACGAGGGAATCGGCAGCGTCGGATGCGCCGCCGTCATCTTGTACATGTCGTAGGGCTCGCCCGAAGCGGTCGGCAAGCCATGGAATTTCTTGCCATACCAGCTGCCGACACCGCGCTGGCTGAACGGCAGTTCGTGCGTGATCGGCGTATAAGTCTGGCCGAAGACTTCATAGGGCCGGCTCGCCGCCTTCGAATACGGTTCGATCCGCACCTGTGCATCGGGCGTCAGGTACAGGCCGGGCGGCGCATTGTCGCCCGGGCCGTCATCCTTGTAATAGCCGCCGCGACCGGAACCGGCCTTCGGCAACGACGGCAAGCCGGCGTCCGGGCCAGCGCTGCCCCCGCGTGGAGATGGCGTGCTGCCGCATCCGGCCAGCACCAGCAAGCAGACCAGGAACGGAGCCAGGTGCAATGCGCCAGCGCGACGCATCATGTTTGCACCAGTTTGCGGTGGCGCTGTATGCTCATCAAGATGCCGGCTCCCAGGCTCAGCGTGACAATCGCGGTGCCGCCGTAACTGAGCAGCGGCAATGGCACGCCGACCACCGGCAAGATTCCGCTGACCATCCCCATGTTGACGAAGGCATAGGTAAAGAAAATCATCGTGATCGAGCCGGCCAGCAGGCGCGAGAACAGGTTAGGTGCATGGGCCGAGATCATCAAGCCGCGCACGATCAACGCCGTGTACAGCAGCAACAGCACGATATTGCCGATCAAGCCGAACTCTTCCGAAAACACTGCGAATATGAAATCGGTGGTGCGCTCGGGGATGAATTGCAGATGGCCCTGGGTGCCCTTGAGCCAGCCCTTGCCGCTCAAGCCGCCCGAGCCGACCGCGATCGTCGACTGGATGATGTGAAAGCCCTTGCCCAGCGGATCGGACGACGGGTCAATCAGCATCATGACGCGCTGGCGCTGGTAATCGTGCATCACCGACCAGATGATCGGCAGGCTGGCGGTAGCGGTCACGGCCAGTCCGGCCAGCATTTTCCACGACAAGCCAGCCAGGAAGATGACATAGAAACCGGCCGCCACCACCAGCAGCGCCGTGCCCAGGTCGGGCTGCTTGATGATCAGGGTCACTGGAATGGCGAGCAACACCGCCGCGATGGCGAAGGAATGCCAGCGCAGCATGCCGGCGCGCTGCTGGAAGAACCAGGCCAGCATCAGCGGCATCGCGATTTTCATGATCTCGGACGGCTGGAAATCCATCCCGATGTAGAGCCAGCGGCGCGCGCCCTTCTTGATGATGCCGAACAAGAATACCGCCACCAGCAACGTCACGCCCAGCGTGTACAAGGGCACGGCGAGGCGCATCAGCGTCTGCGGCGGCACATTGGCGGCGATCCACATGATGACGAAGCCGACCAGGATGTTGCGCATCTGCGCTTCCAAGCGGCCCGGAAAATCGATGCCGG
>CANFGA010000243.1 GCA_947446335.1 Oxalobacteraceae bacterium
CCTCATGCGCGGTTCATCCGGGTGAGGGTCTTTCATGACGGCAGGCGTTCCCAGCAAAACCTGTTCAATTTCCTCACGGGATACGCCGTGTTTGCCGCACTTCGGCCAGTTGCCGTCATCCCAATCGAAGCCTGTTATTTTCATCTTCTAATTATACACGTTTGTCTATACAAAACATGTAGGGATGTGTGTGAGGTGGCAACACGGCTCAAGATAGGGAAGACCGCGCTCTACGACGCTTTGCGCGGGACGGGTCAAGAATTCCTCCGACGCTAAATGTCGTCAAATTGTAGCTTCGCTCCCAATGGGCCCAGTAAGCGAAGGACCCGGAAAAGACGCCGATTCCACTTAAAAAGCCATATTTAGCCGTCGTTGACGGCTAAATTTCCCAATATCGTGGGGGCAATGGCTTAAGCGCGACAGGCTGCTAGCCCAGATGGCGCCGCCGCAACGCGCTCGCCATGCCCTTGTTGCCCGCCCGCTTCACCGCCGGCGCCGTTCGCGGCCTCGACTCGACGGCCGTGGACTCTTCCGGCGTCAGCACCATGCGCTGCTCGAGTTCAGCATTGCGCGCGCGCGCCGCAACCAGCGCTTCCTCGACCGCCGACAGTCGACCACGCGCGCCGGCCAGATCGTTAGCCAGACTGGATGCTTTCTGACGATACGTTTCCAGCGTGGTGCGGTTTTCATGATCGACGCGTTCGAACTCATTTTTCCAGTGCCGCACTTCGCCGCGCGCCTGATCGATTTGCAGCAGGCTGTGCTTGCGCAAGCCATCGAGCTCAGCCAGGCCGGCTGCATATTGTTGTGCGCTGCGCCCGAGTTCATCGCCCAGGCCGGCGATGCGCTCTTCCCTGGCCAGCAGCACCGCGCGCGCGTCCGAGTGCGCCTGTTCCAAGTGGGTAATCACTTCGTCGCGGCCGGCGATAGTGGCATTGGCCAGCGCGAGCGCCTGCGCCAGGTCCGCGCTGCGCGCAGCGGCGGCATCGGCCCGGCGTCCGGCCTGGTTCACGCCCTCTTCCGCGCGCGCCAGTTGCGCTTGCATCGCCGCGCGCTCCGCAGCCAGCGTCTCATCGGCGCTGTCGATCGCCAGGCGCCAGAACTCGCGCGCCAGGTTGCCGATCGCATCGGGCAAACCAGCCACGGCATTCTCGCGCTTGAGTTTCAGCAGATCCTCGAACCAACCGTTGATATCTTTTTGCACGTCGCCGTCGGAGCCTTTCTTGATGCCGGTGCTCGAGAGCGTCCATTCCCGCACCAGGCCAATCGAGGGCTTGCGGCCGGCGGCGGCGAGCGCATCGCATGCCAGACGGGTCAGGTCCTGGCGGCGCATGGCATGGAGGGGATCAACGGACATAATGCACTTTCGGTCAGGGTGGGGGACGGTCCGTGGCGCTGGCACGTCAAAGGATGCACTGGCGGTCAGAACGCCACGCAATACGGGCTAAAGTACCACAAACGCGATCTGTATCGTCATTATTTTTACGTAAATTAAACGTCATTAAAATTACGAATTGGGGCAACTAGTCGAGATTATAGCGATAATCCCGATCAGATCGGCTATCATGACCACATTGCCTCGCGCACCGCGTGGATCACCGTGGAACATGCCCTTGCCCGCCTCTGAAAAACCCGCCGTTTTACCGCGCCAGCCCGGGGAAACCGGTGCATTGACGCCCGGCGACGCCGATGCGCCGGCAACCGGATTGTTCCACGGCGCTGCTTTGAGCCACCCTCTGGCGGATCCTGTGACCGATGCAACGCCAGATGAATCCAGCGCGCTGCTGGTCAATGCCCAAACCGACGCCGCGCTCGGGCGCGCCTATCTGCAACACGCCGATCTGGCACCTACGACCCTGAAAAGCACAACCACTGAAGTGGGCCGTTTTTTACTGTGGTGCCAGGCACGCCAACGGACGCTGCGCCAGATCCGGATCGAAGATCTGGCGGCCTACAAGGCGTTCTTGCGCGATCCACAACCGGCTGCCGACTGGATTTCGCCGACGCGCTGGCCACGCCTGGACCCGCGCTGGCGCCCGTTTGCCGGTCCGCTGGGGGACGCGAGTCTGCGCCAAGCCTTTCGGGTCGCCAAGGCCTTGCTGGCCTTTGGCGCCAACACCGGTTATCTGGTGCGCAATCCCGGCAGCCTGGTGCACAACATCAAGGCGCCGCGCGGTGCGCGCGTAACGCGCTATCTGAGCCCGGCAGCGCTGGCATACATCGAAACGGCCTTGAACGCCCTGCCCGCCAGCACGCTCGTGATGCGCCGATCGCGCGCGCGGGTACGTTGGCTGTTCCACGCGTATCTGAGCACCGGGGCGCGGCTGTCGGAAATCGTCGCCGCCAACATGGGCTCCTTGTACACCGAAAGCGACGGGCGCTGGTGGTTAGACGTGCTGGGTAAAGGCAACAAAGCGCGCCGACTGCCGGTGTCGCCCACGTTGCTGGCCGCCTTTCGCGCGTACCGATTCGCGCATGACTTGCCCACGACCACATCACGCGACGATGCCACGCCACTGGTACTGAGCACGCGCGGCGCGCAACTACTGCGCGTCAGCGACGAGGCGGCGTCGCAGGCGCTCAAAAACCTGTTCGCGGCGGCGGCGCTGCTGGCTGACGACAAGATGGACGCTGATGCGGCCGTCGCACTGCGCGCGGCCTCGACGCACTGGCTGCGCCATACGATGCTGACCATGCACGCCAACAACGGCGTGGCGCTGAAGACACTGCAAGATACGGCCGGCCACGCCAGTCTCTCGACCACGGCGACCTATCTGCACAAAAGCGATCAGGAACGCCACGATGAACTGATGGCCTCGTTGGACAAGCCTGGTGCAGCGTGACGCGATACGGTTGCTTGGCTGCTCTTAGTCGCTGCCACATCGGTGCGGGGCATGGTTGAAAGGTAGTTGCTCATTTTTTGTACAAACGGCGCTGTTGCCCATGGCGACGCCTGTTTCAGGCAGGTCATCAACAGAGTTATGCACAGAAAATGGGGATAAGTCAGCAGGGTAGATTCAATAAAAAGCTGATCCATTGAATGGTGAAAAGGTACTGTTTCGTATATACGATCTATAGCATCCTGGACATCAGAAGCCACCCATCGAACATCTGCCGGTCAACATATTCTTCGGCAGATGAACTCCATCCCTACAGCAGTTCAGATAATACAACAGAAAACTTTTTAAGGTAACAGTGTGGTTACCTTTTACGTTCTGCGTTTAACACACTATTGGTTCATTCCGCTTCAAGATGCCGTTACCAACATAGAGTTACCTTAATGTGTTGTTATTTCAGAGACAGCTTATGATCAGTTAGCAGCAGCTTGATTACCATGACCGAGACCGAGACCGCTGGAGAATAGGGTAGTGAAACGTATAAGGAAACTGGATGTTCTCTTCCAGATGCTTTGTACCCGACCTGATCATGCGCCAAGCGCGTGATGAGAACTTCATTACCTACTCGACTTTTCTGCCTGATCCGCAGTTGGCAGCGACCTAAGTGAGTGCAACGCCTTGATACTGGATTGACCCAACATGGCGTCCGTTGCCCTGATTCGCCGTCGCTAGCAGCGCTCAAGAAGGCCATCATCGTCATTAAGCGCATGTTCAATTTGATCCTCAACACACAGTGCCTGACGTTTGACTTGGCTAACCTGCTTGAAAAAACAATATCGATACAGGATCTGGCCAAGAGGTATTTTCCCGTAGCTCTGATCTCTATGATCGTCAAAGCGTAGAGGCCACGGACCTGGCCTAAGACGGTGCTGTGGCGCATTCGAGTATGGCTCCCGGTCAAGCTGCTGCAATTCAACGGCGCCATGTTCCACGAAGTTTCCAGCCCAGATATGACGTCGATTCGATGGAATGATAGCGTTAAATTCTGATTCTATTTTTCGGGTGAGGATAGTAAAAAACGGCGTAGGCCAGTGATGCTGTATCTGTTTATTAGGCACCCGACATATCCTGTCGGGTTTTGCTTTACTGCGACGCAGTCTGCTGTTGACCAAAGTACGTGGAACGTGGCAACTGGCGGCACGCGTATGCTGGTGACGTGCGGTACTTTTTTTGGTACGTTGCGTGGAATTATCGGCGTTACTGCCGAAGTTGAGCTTGAGCGCAGCGATAACTTGATTGTGGGCCGATTGGTGTGTGTGCCGATGTATTGGCTGTGATGATCGTCGTCTACGCATCAGGCTGATGCCGCCATTTCGTGTAAAACGATCTAGCCTGAATTTTGCATAAAAAAGGGCAAGAATGCCGTAAGTGATTGATAAAATGTGAGTTATCTAGAAACACAGTCATCAACACAAACGCCACCTTGCCCGACATGAATTCTACTTTAAAACAGCTCCGTTTTGCATCCATTCCAGCACATGCCGTTCGCGCCGACTTCGCCGGCGGCGGTTTGTCGTCCGACCTTGGCCCGCTGCTGCTACGCGGCGTCGATCGGCAGATCGGACTGACCGAGCGCATCACCAAAGCCTTGGACGATCGTCGTCACCAAAGCTACATCAGCCATTCCTATCGCGACTTGCTGACACAGCGGATCTTTCAAATCGGCTGCGGCTACGAGGACGGTAACGACTCGAACAGCTTGCGCCACGATCCGATGTTCAAGCTTGGTGCGGACCGCTTGCCGTTCGATGACGCCACCGTGCTCGCTTCTGCGGCAACCATGTCGCGCTTCGAACATGCCGCCAGCAGCAAGGACATCTACCGCATCAGCCAAGCCTTGGTCGAGCAATTCATCGCCGGCTTCGCCAAAGCGCCAAGGAATCTCATTCTCGACATGGACCATTCCGAAGACGCGGTCTATGGTCAGCAACCGTTGGCGTTCTACAACCACCATTACCGCGCCACTTGCTACCTGCCGCTGATGATCTTCGACGGGCAGTCGGGGGCGTTGGTGGCTGCCGTGCTACGTCCCGGCAAGCGGCCAACTGGCATTGAAAACGCGATGATCATGCGCCGCGTGCTGACGCTGATTCGCCGCCGCTTTCCCGACACCCACATTCTGGTGCGCGGCGACGGTCACTTCAGCGGACCGGAATTGATGGGCCTGATCGACGCGATGCCGAACATCGACTTCGTCTTTGGTTTCTCCAGCAACCCCAAGTTGCTCAAGTTGGCCGAGGCCACCCGATTGCGCGCTTGCGAGCTGTGGGTGGCGGTGCAAACGCAGGACGTGGTGCCGGAGGCAGTGCGTCTGTTCGACGAATTTGACTATCGCGCCGGTTCGTGGCCCCGGGCCTGGCGCGTGCTGTTGAAGGCCGAAGTCATGGCGCTGGGCGAAAACTCGCGCTTCATCGTCACCTCACTGCCTGGTCTCGATGCCGGCACGTTGTACGAGGATATTTATTGCGCGCGTGGCCAGGCCGAAAATTACATCAAGCATCTCAAGGGCGACCTGGCGGCCGACCGCACTTCCTGCACCAGTTTCCTGGCCAATTGCCTGCGCCTGCTGCTGCATGCCGCAGCTTATGTTCTGCATCAGCAACTGCGCACCCAGGCGTTGCAGCA
>CANFGA010000244.1 GCA_947446335.1 Oxalobacteraceae bacterium
CCCACCATGCGCCGCTGTTTGCCCAGATGGCACGCATGGAAATCGCGCGCATCTTCCTGATCGTGATCGCGCTAGGGGCAGCGACGATACTGGCGATCGGGATCGGGCATCTGCTGTACTCGCGCATGTATTTCACGTCGCGCCTGGTCTGGATTGTGGTGGACGGAACGTATCAAACCTCGCAACTGAGCATCGGCAACCGATATGCCAGCCATGTGCAATCGACATCGACGCTGACCCGCGTGGAAGACGCCACGCTGCGGGTCTGGGTTGCCGATATCGTTTCCGTCGCCTTCGGCAAGGAAGGCAAGCGCTCCATCATCGTGATGGCGCCGGCCGACGGCTTTGCCAAGGCGACCGCCGAACGGTTGGTGCAATTCGCAAGGGAACAGAGCGCCGTCGCGGCACCCACGTCGAGCAGGGATATAGTAAAAATACAGGCGCTGGGGATGCTCAATGAGACCATAGTCGCGCTGTCCGAGAACGGCCGGGCGGCCTTGGTCGAGGATAGATTCATGCCGGATCGACAGACCCCAATTGAGTGACGCGATCGCTGAAACTGCGGGCTTGCTGTCGTCGCCGGCCGACCCGGCGCATGGCCGCAGCCCAGCCATCAATGCCGCCGGCGCTTTGATGATGGCGCGCACCACATCCCAAAAGAGGCATGTTCAGGGGGTTGATGTCAGTCTAAAAAACTATTTTTTTTGAAGACTGGCACCCTTTCGACAATCTGCCGGCGGCGCAACGCAAAAAAATAACCTCTTTGCGGCGTGGTTCAATAGCAGCCTATTTTAGGTAACGGAGGTCAGCGAATTACTTCCATTTAAGCAATGGAAATTCAGTGTTCCGGAAGCGACTTCAGGAGGCGACATGTCCCCGGCTGCTCAGGCTAGCGGTAACTGAAGTGGCCCGAAATTGCGCGAGTGATCATTGGCCGCTCTGGTCCGGAAGTCGCGCGCATCGTTCTTGATGTGCAATCGAAGCCGCCATGCGGCCAGATCGCATGCGCAGCATCCTGCGCGACGAATCCCCCCTTCCGTGGGTCAATTCGGCGCCAGCTTCAATATTTTTGGCGATTACGTTTCAGCTTGCATCCAATCTTCGCCTGGCATGATGCGCTTCATGAATTCATCAAACAAGGGTACCGTGAAAGAAGTGTCGCCATGGGTAGGGCTCCATACCATGCCTTTCGAAATCAGGCTGCTGCGTACCGGCCCGAGTGACGAGCTTTCGCGCCCCAGCTTTGCTGCTATGTCGCCGGAACGATGTGGTCCGCTGCCCAGTTCTGCCATCGCGCGCAGGTATCTCTTTTCGGCTGGTGTCAGCCGGTCGAAACGCACCCGGAAAAAGCTTTCGTCGAGTGTGGCAATGGCTTCCGTTGATGCGGTTTCCACATTCAGGCGTGTAATCGGGCTGGTGTCCGCGACATCCCATGCGTGCTTGCCCCATTCTTGCAGGAAGTATGGATAGCCTTTGGTGTAGTGAACGATCAGCGCTACGGCATCCTCATCGACATCGACTCCTTCATCCTGGGCTGGTTTGACGATGGCATCGGCGGCGTCGGCGGCGTCCAGCGGCCCGATTGCAGGAAAGTCGAACAAGCGCTCGGCATACGATTTGGCATCGCCCATCCGACCTCGCAACTGGGGCAGACCGGCACCAACCACAACCAGCGGCAGTTGCAACTGTGCGCAGCGGTGAAGGGCAGAAATCAATGCGGCCATCTGCCGCTCAGGGACGTATTGCAGCTCATCGATGAAGATGGCGACCAAGGTGGATGCCGCCTGCGCAGCACGCCCCACCTGCTCAAGCAGCATCGTCAGGTCGCCCTCCAGGTCGCCGTTGTCTGCCAATCCCGGTTCTGGCTCGTAGTCCAGTCCCACCTCGATGTCATTGTAGGTCAGCTTCATCTTGCCAACGAAACCGGCCAGAGCGCGCAGCCCGCGAATAGCCACATCCTTGGCTTTCTCCATCCGACTCAATTTGAGCAAACCCAGGCGCAATTGCGGCGCAAGCGCAGCGGGTAGCGATTTGCCTTCCGGGGCCTCAATGCGGATCGTGACCACCCCGGATGCCTCCGCGTCCTTCATCATCTGATCCAGCAGCACGGTCTTGCCCACTCCCCTCAGACCGACCAACATCATGCTCTTCGCCGGCTTGCCCCGACGTAGTCGTTCGATACACAAACGCATCTTCTCTCGCACAGCATCGCGGCCTGCAAGCTCAGGTGGGGGGCTGCCGGCACCAGGGGCGTAAGGATTGAGAATCGGATACATTTATACTATCTTTAGCTAATTTAAGAAATTTTCATAAATTAGCTAATTTCCTTAGCAATGTCAAGCGAGGTGCTCTCGATATTTCGTCTTTTATAAGAGCGTTCCAAGCCCAAGCCGGCAAAAACTATCCAATTCGGCGCAAAGCCAGCATTGATGCGGGTGTGACGGAAACATCCGTTTTCCGATGCAGACAGACTTGCGCTGTACCCATTTTGCAACCGCCGTGGTCTAAACCATTTGCCTATATATACGGCGGGGTCGCAAGCTCTCAAGAGCAGCGGCTTGCAGGTGTCTGTTGGCGCTGGCGCCGAACTGACCCACGTGGAAGGGATTCGTTGCCCCCACCCACCAATCAGCAAACGTAGGCCCAGTGCGTGATCTGAAGCGCTATGCATGTGACAGTTGAAATCAGCAGGCTGAGTTAATTCGGCGCCAGCGCCAACAACCGTAGTTCCATTTCTGGAAAATTCCGTCTTCGGATCAACAACGCGACAGGGCCATTTAACCCACGGCCAGCAAACCTAGTCGCGCCCATTCGCCACAGAACTATGCTCAATTACATAATATCTGCTTGTAAACTTGCCGTTGAATCACATTCAGGGTATTCTCCGCTAAACGCCAAATCAGCCGGTCTAGTGTACAGCGGATTACTGTATGCTACCTGCTGGCGGAAACTAGCTGAAACTGGCTGAAAATATGCGAGGTAACAGATGGCAGCACCACAACAAACCGGGGCAAGCACCGCGAAGCTGAAGCTAAAACAGCTCGGCCACCGGATAACGCCGGCAGATTTGCTTGAAATAGCGGCTACTGCGGACGAAATGTTGGCTCAGGTGCGCGAAAGCATGCTTCGCCCGCACCCTCGCAAGAATCCCCCTGAATTTTCCACTACGCAGTTGGCGGCATTGTGCGGTATTGACAAATCACGCGTCAACTACGTAGCCGGAAAAGGCGAATTGCCCCTCGGCGAACTGCAAGGCCGTGGGCGTCCGCGTAGATTTACGTTGGCCGAAACGCGATTATGGATTTTAGCTGAGGCAGGCATCCCGCGCCGGCCAGAAGGGCAACGCGGAAAAGTCGTGGTGGTATCGAATTTCAAGGGTGGCTCAACGAAAACAACGACCGCGATGACGATGGCCCAGGGCCTCACATTACGCGGACGCCGGGTCCTGATTGTTGACCTGGATCCGCAGGCCAGTTTGACCACGCTGTGCGGCTTGCTGCCTGACGCCGAGGTCGATGAAAGTCAGACCGTCATGCCATTTATTTACGGCGATCAGCCTGATTTACGCTACGCGGTCCAGAAGACTTACTGGGACGGCATGGACCTGATCCCCGGCGCACCTGCGCTTTTTGCTGCAGAATTCGTGATCCCGCACGAAGTTGCATCGAATCCGTCATTCGCGTTTTGGGACATTCTCGGCCAGGGCCTGCGCGATCTTGCAGCCGACTATGACGTTGTGTTGCTGGACACTCCGCCATCGCTGTCGTATCTGACCATCAATGCGCTCTACGCCGCCGACGGCATGCTCATGCCGCTCCCGCCAAACGCGCTCGATTTCGCGTCCGCCACCCAATTCTGGAATCTGTTCTCCGACCTGGCTACCAGCATCAGCCAGCGCAGTGTCGATAAATCGTTTGATTTTGTTAATATTTTACTCACAAAAGTTAACACGCAAGACGCATCCTCGGCAATCGTCCGGGAGTGGGTGATCAAAACGTACACCGACAAAGTGCTGAGCGTCGAGATCCCGTTGACGATGGTGACTAGCGCTACCGCGATGGAATTTGGCACGGTCTACGACGTCACGAAATGGGAGGGCGCCGCCAAGACGTACACACGCGCACGCGACGCATACGACAATTTGGTGCAGATCATGGACCAAAAATTGATTAATTTGTGGTATCAAGATGCCGAACTCGTAGCTGATCAGGCCGAAAATCCAGAGGTGACAACATGACCGGCATTCGCTCAATGAGAGAGAAAAACAAGGGGATCATGGACGCCATCGACCAGCGCCGCGCGAGTGGTGAAGCGCCAGTTGGCAAGCCCGTTCCAGGTTCTCCACTGGAAGCCCGCACAGCACCTGGTCGCATGTTTGGTTTGCAAGCCACAATTCAGGCGGCTGAAACGCGAGCGGTTAACGCCGAAGCAGAACTAGCGGCACTGCGGCAAAGCGTCGGCACGGGAGGTGCGGACGATTCCGCCGCCCTGGCCACCGCTTCTACCCGCGTCAGCGAAGCAGAGGCTGCTTTGAAGGAAGCCGAAAAGGCGCTGCAAGTTGCGCTGAAAGACCATCCAGCACGCAAAGCCTTATTGTCGGACCTGCACGAAGTGCCTGGTAGACGTCGTGTGCTCAGCAAAGAGCAGTACGAAGAGTTGCGCGAAAACTTACGAAACAATCCATTGGCAAACCCGATTGCAGTGCGTACCAGAGAAGCCGGTGGCTTTGAAGTGATCGCAGGACACAACCGCATTAGTTGCTACCGCGACTTGGGCCGGACTGAAATTGACATCAATCAGCTGGACCTGGACGACGACGAAACCGAACGCGCGGCGTTTTATTCGAATTTACTCGCCCCTGCCCTGCCCGATTATGAGAAATATATCGGTTTTAAAGCGCGCATGGCGCACAAAAATCTGAATCAAGCGCAGATTGCCGCCGAAGCGGGCATCGTGCCCTCAGCGGTTTCGCTGCTTTTATCGTTTGACGACTTGCCTCCTGATGCGCTGCTTGTCATCGCCTCAGCACGAGAACTGTTCGGCGCTGCGGCAGTGTACAAGCTAGCCATCGCAAGCAGAAAAGGCAAAGGAGAGAAGGTCACCGAAGCTATCCAAAAAATAGCAACTGGCGAACTCACTCAAGTGGCTGCAGTTAAATTTGTAGATGCCCGCCCGGTAACGGATAGGCCAATGCGACCGAAACCCGTAACAATCAAGCAAGGTGCTCGAAAATATTGCGAAATCAGGCCGGGAACAAAAAACATACGGCTTGAATTTGCGACACAGGCTGAAGCAGATGCGGGTATGGCTGCTGTAATTGCTGCAATGCAGCAGTTAGCAGCAACAACACGCGAATAAGCTGGACCAAGTTGCCCGATAGGGTTTAGAGAAAATAGTTGGCAATACTCAAAACAAAGAAAATGTGAATGACAGAATAAAAAATAACCTGAGCTTGCACCCTAAATAGAAAAAGGCCCGTGCATCAACACGGGCCTAAGACTAGGTCTTGCCAATAACTTCAC
>CANFGA010000245.1 GCA_947446335.1 Oxalobacteraceae bacterium
TCATCGCGGTCCATAACACTCACCTCGGCCCTGCGATGGGCGGCTGCCGGATGTGGAATTACGCCAGCGAAGCGCTGGCGGTCAACGATGTGCTGCGCCTCTCGCGCGGCATGACGTACAAGAATGCAGTGGCCGGCTTGCCGATCGGCGGCGGCAAAAGCGTGATCATCGGCAATCCGAAAACCGACAAGACGCCGGCGCTGTTCGAAGCGTTGGGCGAGGCGATCGAGCGCCTCGGCGGACGCTACATCGCGGCCGAAGATATCGGCACCAGCCCGGACGACATGGCCCATGTCGCCACCCGCACCAGCCATGTGGCGGGCCTGGGCGCCCAAGGCGACCCTTCGCCCTACACCGCGCTCGGTTGCTTCATCGGCGCCCAGGCAGCAGTCAAGCACCATTTGAAGCGCGACACGATGGATGGCTTGACGGTTGCGCTGCAGGGCCTGGGCCATGTCGGCTATGACTATGCGCGGCGCTTGCATGCGGCCGGCGCTCGCCTGGTCGTGTCCGACATCGACGGTGATGCGCTGCGGCGCGCCCAAGCCGAGTTCGGCGCCGAGATCGTCGAACTCGATGCGATCTACGATGTCGAGGCCGACATCTATGCGCCGTGCGCGCTGGGCGCAACCTTGAATGTCGACACGCTGGCGCGTTTGAAAGTGGGCATCGTCGCCGGCGCCGCCAACAACCAGTTGGCGCATGCCGGCATCGGCGAATTGCTGCGCCAGAAAGGCGTGCTGTACGCGCCGGACTTCGTGCTCAATGCCGGCGGCATCATCAAGGTTTGCCACGAACACCTGAAGCAGGTCGAGGTCGATGTCGACTTCCAGGTGCGGGCGATCGGCGCCACCTTGCAGGACATCTTCGCGCGCGCCGAGCGCGATGGCTTGCCCACCGGCGTGGTGGCGGACCGGGTGGCCGAGGCGCGCTTTAGACGCTGAAAACCGCGCTGAAATCCGGCACGCAGGGACCAAGCCGGCTTTTTTCGTGAGCGTCAGCTTGCTCTTGATAGTCATGCCGATAGCGATCGGGTGAATCGCATTTTCGACCGGGCAATGCCGACTCTTCGATTATGCCGCGTCATCAGCATTCATGTTCCATCTACCATGCTTTTTATGATTGTCGAGTCGGCATTACCCACATGATTTCTTCAGGCTGGCAGTCACGCTGGCCGGGGAGAAATCACATGAAGGCGACAAACGTAATCAAGGACGGCGCATCCGATGGGCTGCTGCGTCACATTGAAGCATTCCTTAATCACCTTCGAACTGCGCGCTACGCCGACTACACGTTGTGCACGAAGCGATGGGTCTTGACCGCTTTCTACTAGGCTTGAGTATCGCGGGCAAATTGAACTCCCGGCGGGAATGACGGGAGTATGGGATTCTCGTTGACAAGATTGAATCGTTCTTCATGCCATCGCCCTGGGCTGAGCAGTTACAATTGACTTGAAAATGCATCAATTGTAAGATGGAAATCCTTTAATAACGAGAGGAGCAACCGGGTTCTTCCCGACTCTTTATGGATATTCCCAGTTCAATCTCCCAGACTGTTGACACCTTAACTACTAGTACCTCCATCAGCGGCGATGCTTTCCTGCTGGTACTGTACATCGTCCTCGCCCTAGTTTTTTCCTTCCTTTGCTCCATTGCGGAAGCAACGCTACTGAGCATCACCCCTTCATACATCGCCGGCCTCAAGGAAACCAACCCCAAGAAGGCCAAGCAATTGCAGCGCCTGAAAGAGGACAACATCGATCAGTCCCTGGCCGCCATTCTCACCGTCAACACCATTGCTCACACGGTGGGCGCCATCGGCGCTGGCGCGAAGGCCTCCGCCGTGTTCGGCGATGCCTGGTTCGGCGTATTCTCTGCTGTGATGACCTTGCTCATCCTATTCCTGTCGGAAATCGTTCCCAAGACCTTGGGTGCTGTCTACTGGCGCCAACTCGCGGGTATCACTGGTAATTACGTGAACATCCTCATCAAGAGCATGTACCCGCTGATCGTCGTCTCTGAAAAGCTCACCAAACTCATCTCCGGTGGCAAAAAAAAGAATGATTTCAGTCGCGATGAGTTTGTCGCCATGGCCAGCATCGGCCAGGGCCAGGGCATGATCAACGACCGCGAATCCAAGATCATCCGCAACCTGTTCCTGTTCAAGTCGCTCGAGGCCCGTACCGTGATGACCCCGAGAATTGTCGTCTTATCCCTGCAAAAAGACCTTACCGTTGATGATGCCTTGGTTGATCCGGTAAAATCTCACTTCTCGCGCCTGCCCATCTACGGCATCGACATCGACAGTGTGGTCGGCTTCGTCCTGCGCGAAGACTTGTTGGTGGCTAAAATGCAGGGGCATGGCAGCCGTCCGATATCCGATTTCCGACGCGACATCTTGGCCATCGTCACCAGTACCTCATTGTCGGGGCTGATGGAAACCCTGTTGTTACAGCGCCAGCACATCGCAATGGTGGTGGGCGAATATGGCGAAACCCAGGGTCTGGTAACGCTCGAAGACGTGGTCGAAACCTTGCTGGGTATTGAGATCCTTGACGAGGGTGACAAGGTTGAAGACATGCAAAAGCTCGCCCGTCAGCTTTGGGCGAAGCGGGCCGAGCGCATGGGCATCCGCATCGAGCCTGATCCCGAGACACCCGAGGGTCCATCTAAAGTGGATCCCCCAATCCTGACAAAAGTTTAAGGTATACCCTGTCGCAAGAAGAAGTGGCAGCCAATGAAATTGGCCAGGAGTATGGCGTCCATCGGACCCAAGTAAGTCAATCAAAAAAGGAGTTGCCGTCCAATGCCGACAACCAGTACGAAGGCAAGCGCGGCCCGAAGCAGGTCAGTAAGCCTCCAGCCCAGCCACTTTGCAATCGAGGCGGCTACTTGCCAGGTTTCGCAAATGGCAGCAAGGAAGAAATCCGACAGGCGACAAGGCGGCTTGAGGGCTTTGTGACTCAGTTCATGCTGTTGTCGCCGTCCAATCAGCAACTCATCGATGACTTCATTTGCCTGATGCTGAAAGCGCAGCACAAGGCCGAATAATGCCCTATCGAGAAGACAGGATCGATATCATTCCAGCGTCGCTTCGATCAAGTCGATCTCGCGCAGGTGAGAATCCATCGACAGCCCCTTTGGCTGACATCAGATGCGTCCTTGCATGATGACGTGCAGAAAATGGGGGCCAGCCAAATTGGGGGGGGCAGCCTCTTTTGGCGGTTAAGTTGATTTAATGCAACAAACTTGGGTTGATTGGACTACACTTGACATGTCGGCAACTGGCAGAACAAGGCCAACTACAGTCGATCGACCCGGTACCCGAGATGGTCGACCATCCGATGCCCAAGCGCGCCAACCAAGCGTCACGCGAGAGCTGATCTCAAAATGCAAGGAGCTTCAAGCCATGGGCAAATGGAAAAACTGGATCCGGGGATTGCTGTTGACATTGCCATTGGCCACACAGGCGCAGGTCGATCTGACGACGCTCGATCGCGACATGGTCGGGCCGCGATCGCAAATACTGGTGCTGGGCACGGTGCACCTGCGCACAATGCCCGCAAGCTTCAATCCCGCAGCGCTCGATGGCGTGCTCGATCGGCTGGCGAGGTTCAAGCCCGACATCATCACCATTGAGAATGAGCCCGGCGAGGAATGCGATCTCGCGGCCCGCCAACCTGCAAAGTATGGCCCGGATTACTGCCCGCCCACTGATGCTGCCAGGGAGGCCACCGGGCTGGACATACCCGCCGCCATCGCCGAAGTGGACAAGACCTTGAAGGCCTGGCCTGCGCAGCCGACGCCGGTGCAGCGGCGCCGCCTGGCCGCGCTGTTTTTGGCTGCAAACGACCGTGCCTCGGCCTATGTGCAGTGGCTGCAACTGCCCGAGGCCGAGCGCTGCGCCGGCGACAGCTTGAGCGCCGCGCTGGTGGTGATGCTCGGACAGTTCGGGAAGCGCAACGATGAGACCTTGCAGTTGGCTGCGCCTCTCGCTGTGCGGCTGGGCTTGCCGCGGGTTCACGCCGTCGACAACCACACCGGCGACAAGATGGATGTGCCGGACATCAAGGCGTTTGTCCGGTCGATCGAATCGGCCTGGGCCGCCGGCAGTGCGGCGCTCAAAGTGATCGAGAAGCGGCAACAGGTGCTGGCGCAGGCGCCCGACCTGCTGCCGCTGTACCGCTACATCAACGAGCCGAAGGGTCTGAGGGTATTGGCCGAACTCAACGTGATCCCGGCCATGCGCGCCAAGTCGCCGCAAAACTATCCGCAGATGTGGGTCGCCGGCTGGGAAATTCGCAACCTGCGCATGGTGGCCAACATCCGCGAGACTTTTCGTGAACGCCCCGGCGCGCGCGTCCTTGTCATCGTCGGCGGCTCGCACAAGCCGTGGTTCGATGCCTGGCTGGGTCAACTGCAAGGCGTGGATATCGTCGACGTGGCAGAGACGCTGAAATGATGCAACAGGCGGCTGTTCCCTTGTCATGTTCGCCAATTGCAGCAAGCCTCGATCGAGCCTCAATCTAACCTCAATCGAGTATCATTCCAGCGTCGCTTCGATCAAGTCGATCTCGCGCAGCAGGCGCTGGTGGACCTGATCGTCGAGTTCGCCTGCGATGCGGCGCCGGAACAGTTCGTCGCGTTCGGCGCCCAGCGCTTTCAGGCGCAGTGCGCGCTCGGTCTTGGCGAGCTGGCGCAACTGGGCCGCTTCTTCCTTGCTGCTTTCGCCGTAGGCCAGGCGGCGCCGGTAGCCGCTGATCAAGCCGTTGGCCGCATCCACGCGCAATTGTTTTTCGACGCTCTTGGGTGGCAATTCGGTGCAGATCTGCTCCAGACGGGCAATTGCGGCAGTGGCTGCCGCGATGCGGGCGTCGGTCTCTTCCGACGAGGCGCGCACCGGCAGCGCAAACACCAGGCCGCGCGTCAAGAGCGGCAATGCAATGCTGGCCAGCAGCAGCGACAGCAGGATCACGCCCATCGCCAGAAAGATGACCAGGTCGCGCGCCGGAAAGTCGGAACCATCGGGCATGAACAGGGGCAGCGTCAAAATGCCGGCCAGCGTCACCGCGCCGCGCACGCCGGCGAAAGCGGCCACCAGCAGCAGGCGCAGCGAGGGCCGCTGCGGCGCGGTGCTGTCGTGGCGCTTCGCAAACAGCGTCAGCCGCATCGAGACCACGACCCAGAAAAAGCGCAAGAAGGTCAGCGCCACAGTGATGGCGATCACATACAGCGGCAAGCGCCAGACGCTGCCCGCGCCGGCGTCGTCGGCAGCCGAGGCCAGGCTGGCGATGGTGGCTGGCAATTGTGCGCCCAGGATCACGAAAATGACGCCGTTCAATACCAGCTGTACCGTGTCCCAGACTGCGCCGCGCTGCATCCGCGTCGCTGCCAGCGGGCGCCCGATCAGGTCGGCGTAATGCATCGAAATCCCGGCAGCGGCGGCGGCCAGGATGCCGGAGCCGCCGACTTGCTCGGCGCCGAGGTAGGCGGCGAATGGAATCAACAGGCTGATCAGA
>CANFGA010000246.1 GCA_947446335.1 Oxalobacteraceae bacterium
GTCATCCTTTTAAGCTTTTTCGCGCATTTCAGCGGCGGCAGTCTTGATCGCGGCGCTGATGCGGCTGTAAGTACCGCAGCGGCAGATATTGCCGCTCATCGCATTCTGGATATCGGTATCGGAAGGGTTCTTGTTTTCTGCCAGCAAGGCTGCTGCGCTCATCAACTGGCCCGACTGGCAGTAGCCGCATTGCGGCACATCGTGCGCGATCCAGGCTTTTTGCAAGGGGTGCGAATTGTCGTTCGACAGCGATTCGATGGTCGTCACTTTCCTGCCCGCGACCACCGATACCGGCAGCACGCAGGAGCGCGTGGCCACGCCGTCGAGGTGCACGGTGCAGGCGCCACACAAGGCTGCGCCGCAGCCGAACTTGGTGCCAGTCATGCCGAGTTCGTCCCGGATCACCCACAACAACGGGGTATCTGCTTCGATGTCGACTGATATTTCCTTGCCATTCATGTTGAAACTGATTGCCATTTTGGTTCCTATTCTTATTGCTGATGATTGGCCGCCTTGCGGCGGCGTGTTGTATTCAAATTGAAAGCGCAGGCCGCTGCCCGAAACTCTGGCGACGCTGTGCGCGATGATGCTTGTTTTTTTTGGAACGATCGGTCCAAAACAGCGCAAAAAAATTACTTTTTCAAGCAATCGACCAGCATCGCGCTGATCGACGCCAGTTGCGACTCGCCGAAGCCGCTTTTTGCCAAGATGCGGATGCCGGTGATGCCGGCCATCAGCGTCAGCGCATGGGTCGCTGGATCCACCGTCATGCGGATCGTTCCTTTTTGCTGGCCGGCCTCGATCACCGCCACGAACGCCTGCTGCATGCTGCCAAAGCCGGCATTGAGCAAGGCGCGCACTTCTTGATCGCGCCCGCCCAGTTCGGCTGCAGCATTGACCAGAAAGCAACCGCGCCCGCCATCGTTGTCTTTTGCCATTTCGCACAGCAAGTCGCGCAGCGCTTCGACGACATCGTCGGACGCTGTCAGCGAGCGTATTTCCACGCTTTTTGCGTCGGCGTAATGGGTAATCGCATGCAGCAACAACGTGTGCTTCGATTCAAACGTGTTGTACAAGGAGGATTTCGCCACGCCCATCTCCTCTGCCAGTTTGCTGGCCGACAGATGCGCATAACCTTCCCGCCAGAACGCATCGACTGCGTGCTTGATGGCATCGTCGCGCGCAAACTCCAGAGGCCGACCCATGGATTTTTCCTTAAGCTTTATTGTTTACAGATTGTATCAAATTTGTCGGAATTTTCGGCGCACCGATCCGAATGTTGCCTTGAATATCAACCTGGCGCCACCCGAATGCCGAATGCATGGCCGGCAAAAGCGACCCGAAACGGGCGCCTGCTGCAAGCCATCAGCGCCGGTTCCAGCCGGTTCAGGCCGCTATGTGGCAATCAGCGTTGCCAACGATGAAATTGGCTGAAGATCGGCCAAACGTTCGTCAAACGCTCACCAACAGTGGCGCTCATGCGGGCATCCGGTTGCCAACGATGTTGGCGATGATATCCATCATCACATAATTCCTGTCGGTCGACGCCAGCGCTGCGCAAAAATAATTGAACATCGGGACCGTTTCCGGCAACACGGCCAGTTTGCGCCAAATCGCATCGATCGATTGCTGGTTTGCGCCCAGCGCGGGATACAAATCCGGCTCCTTCGTGGCCAGCACTGCGATGGCGTGACACAGTTTTTCCCTGATCTGGCCCAGCAGGTGATCGATGCCTTCGATTTTCGCGTGTATTTCCTTCGAAATGCGCTCCAGCGAGTGTGCGGCGATCGCTCTTTGCCGCTTGCGCGCCGATTTCTCGTTTTGTACGATGGCCGGCACATAGCCGTCGAGCACCGCTGTCACCAGGCTTTTTTCCGCCTGCAGCAAGATGCTGATCGGCGTGCGCAAACTGGCCAATTCACGTTCGCTCTGTTCCAGCCAGCGGATGTACGCGTCGACGAAGTCCTGGGCTTCGGAGCGGTAAATGGCACTCACTTGTGCGAGGGAAATGGAATGTTCCAGCAGTTTTTCGCGCAAAATGCATTGCATGTCAAGATTTCCTGATTCTCTGCTGTCATTCAGCTTGCAAGGTACTGATCACGCCGCCGCTTTCGCTCGCTTGCGTGGCCCATTCGAGGCCTTCCTCCTTCAGCGTGATCGTGATCCTGACGACATTCGTGGTCGACGTTTGTTCCTTGACATCGGCGGTGCGAACGTTGGCCAGAATCTGCGCGCCCACTGCTTCTTTTGCCAAAGCGGCTGCCGATATTTTTTTCCTGATGTCCTTGGCGATGGCATCGAGATCCGCCGCGCTCAGTTTCGGATTGGACTTTTGCAAGCTGCTCGATGATACTTCTTGCAGGCAGCGCACGACCGCTTCGCGACTCGCCGGCGCTGTTGATTTCATCAGTGCAATCAATTTTCTCTTCGCCTCCAGCGAGAATGAGCGGCTGAAGGCCGACGGCATGACAAGCTTGCGTCTGGCCAGTGTTTCCTTGACCTGGGCATAGGCGGCCGATGCAAGGACGGCCGCATCGGCCATTTGGGAGGCCTGGTCGACCGTCTGTCCCTCGACGATGACCGGCATTTCTATCTTCAATTCCGGTATCCGTATGCGCGGCACTGACAAACCCTGAAGCAAGGGATTGCCTCGGTAATGCTCTGCCAATGCCGCAGTCTGTTCATCGGCAATGCGACGGGCGCGGATGATTCCTGTCATTAATGCTCCGATCACATCGCCCAGATCCGCCATCGATAATCTCCGTCAAGTGTTGAGTGATAGAAAAAGACGCTTTTTCTTTTAGCGTCTGCCAAACAGTATCGTCAGGCTGCTGCCTTGACTTCCTTGATGCTGTTTTCCAGCACGCCAAGCAATTTTTCCAGGCCGGCCGGCAATTCGTCCTGCACCGCCCTGACGTGGATGATCAAGCTGTAGGTGCGCTCGGTCTTGTCGGTCGCCGATGACGATTTCTTGTTGCTGTAGCTGCACTTCAACTCGGCCGACACCGGACCCCAGCCAGCCTTGACGGCCAGCGATGCCGCCAGTTCGGACGACGACGCGCTGGTCGATTCGACAACCGAATTGATCTTGGCGTTGAAGTCAATCGTCACTTCTTCTACCCGAAGATAGGGGATCGGCAACATCGTCAGGATCGGCACGGTCAGGTTGAACTTGGTCGGCGTGACCGTGATGACCCCTTCGGCGTCTTTTGTCTCGATCGGCTTGTCGTAAGAAAACGTCACCATCGTCGGTTTGCCGGGATCGGTGGCGGCATCCGGCGCATTGAAGCCGACGCTCTTGATGAAGTCGACCGAGGTTTGCGCCGACTGTGCTTGCGCTCTGACGACCGCATTCAGCGGTCCGCCTATCATTGATTGGAAGTCGATGGATGACAGCTCTTGACCTATTGCCATGATGTTCTCCGATGAAGGTTGGTTGTCGTGATCAAACCTTTGTCAGGGGGGGCAGCGCGACAAAGCGTTCAATCCCGTCAAGGTTGTCATCTGTCGGATCTCAGGCGTTGCAGCCGATCAATCCATTGCCGATTATCGATGCTGTCAACGGCGGCGTAATTGATTTCAATCAATTGACTCAGTGGAAGTAAAGTTTCTCCACATGTTGCTGCGACATCGACATTCGCGCCGTCACCGTTGCAAGGCAGAGCGCTAGAGGCGAGCGCAAAAGCGCTTGAAAATGGCACAAGAATGGTGTGAAAGCGGCTGGAATCACAGCTTTGTTCCGATGGCGACGATCGATCTGCGGTTGCCGCGACAGCGCTGAGACAAACGTCTCAGCGCGCTTCGATGCTGCAGTGCAAAATGCATAAGCCGCATCATCATGTTAAAAAGTGTCATGTACTCAAGAAAGTTGCGCAAGCCAAACTGATCGGAGCTTCTCATGCCTTATGTTCCACCGACGAATCATGTAGAGCGCGTTTCAAAACTGATCGCGGGGCGCGTCGTCGATGGTGGCGCCGAGCATGCGCGGCTGGCGCTGTCGCACTTGCGGGCGCGCGACGATTACCATCTCGATCCAGGCGCGAGCGCCGGACCCAGAATATTGAGCGCGGCCGAACTGCGCATCATCCAGCGCGGCGAACAGGCGCTGCTGGGCGCCTCCGGCCTGTGCCTGCCGCGCCTGCATGAGATGGTGCGCGAGGCCGGCTATTGCGTGCTGCTGGCCAACGCCGACGGCGTGACCATCGATTATTGCGTCGACCGCGACCACCGCAACGACTTCAAGCGCGCCGGCCTGTATCTGGGCTCGTGCTGGTCGGAACAGGAAGAAGGCACGTGCGGCATCGCCGCCGCGCTGTCGGACCAGAGCCCGATCACCGTGCACAAGAATGATCATTTCCGCGCCGCATTCACCACCCTCACTTGCAGCGCGGCACCGATCTTTTCCCCAAGCGATCGATTGATCGGCGTGCTCAATGCCTCTGCGCTGCGCTCGCCGGACGAGCGCGACAGCCAGCGTCTGGTGAACCGGCTGGTGCGGCAAAACGCGGTGCTGATCGAGGATGCCTATTTTCTGAAAACGCATGCTCACTGCTGGGTCTTGCTGGGCCACCGCAACCGGCATTACGTCGATGTGCAGCCGGAAATCCTGATTGCCATCGATGGCCATGGTCAGGTGCTGGCCGCGAACCGCTGCGCCCGGCAGTGTGTGCCCGCTTTGGCGAGCGTGCCGGGTACAGCCCTGCCCTGCATCGAGGATGTGTTCGACTTGCGCGCCGATCGTCTGTTCGATACCCAGGCTAGATCAGCGCTGCTGGCGCTGCGCCCCGCCGGCGGTGCTGTGCTTCATGCGCGGGTGCGTGCGCCGCTGCAACGCGCGTTTGTCAAAGCACCGGCCGTGCAGCCAGCGACCGTGCAGTCAGCGCCCGGCGCGCCAGCGGAAATGCTCGACGACATCGACTTGCTCGAACGCGATCGCATCCTGGCTGCGCTGGCGCAGCACCAATGGCGCGCCGCGCTGGCCGCGCCGCTGCTGGGGATCTCGCGCGCCACCTTGTATCGCCGCATCGCCCGTTTCAAGATCGTGGCACCGCACCGATCGTGATTTTCATCGTTCCACCAGCGGGCACAGATCCGTTCTTTTTTCCACCCACAGAAATGGAGACAGCATGACCAATCAAGACAACAAGCAGGCGCTCGCTGGCGTTCTGGAGCAACTCGAAGGTGCACTGCGCAGCGGCGACGCTGCCGCAGCAGCAGAGCTGTTCCAGGCCGATGGCTTCTGGCGCGATCTGGTGCTGTTCACCTGGAACATCAAGACCATGGAGGGCCGCGCGCAGATCAGCGCCATGCTGGAAGCGCAACTGGCGCAAGTACAGCCGGTTAGCCTGCGCTTGGCCGACGACGATGAAGCGAGCGAAGCGGGTGGCGTGTTGCAAGCCTGGATCACGATCGAAACCGGGGCCGGGCGCGGCATCGGCTTCATCCGCGTGAAAGAGGGCAAGATCTGGACACTCTTGACCACGCTGTCGGAGTTGAA
>CANFGA010000247.1 GCA_947446335.1 Oxalobacteraceae bacterium
AGTGGCACGGGCACCGTCAGCGGCACCGTGGCCGGCGATGCTGTGGCGAACGCTGGCTTGCAAAGCTATCTGGACAAGAATGCCGGCACGGGCAACAAGGCCGTGCGCGCATCCGGCGTCACGATCCAGGATGCGAACAGCGCCGACATGAGCGGCAATTACGCGATCAGCTACGTTGATGATGTCAGCGGTACGATCAATCGGGCAGCATTGAGCATCACCGGCATGACGGCAGCTAACAAAGTCTATGACGGCACAACCTCAGCCACGCTGTCGGGCGGTGTCTTGAACGGTCTGATCGGCAGCGAAAAGCTGTCCTTCAGCGGCCAGAGCGGTGTGTTTAGCGGCAAGGATGTGGGCAGCGGCAAAGTAGTGACGATCACCGGCGCCATTCTGGGTAATGGTAGCGCTGGCTTGGCGAGTAATTACAGCGTCACCAATCCGACAGGTGTAACTGCGACCATCACGCAAAAAGCGCTGACGGCTGACGTGGCAGGTCAGAGCAAGGCCTACGATGGCACGACGACGACGGCAACGCCGGTGTTGACGATCACCTCCGGTCTGATTGGCAGTGAAACGGTGGTCGCCAATGGCACGGCCAGTTTCAACAGCAAGGACGTGCTGAGCGCCGACAAGGTGACAGTCGACACGGCAGCGCTGACCAATGGCGCCAACGGTGGTCTGGCCAGTAACTACAGTCTGGCAGTTGGCCAGACCGCAGGGGCCAGCATCAACCCTGCGACGCTCACTTATGACGCGTCGCAAGCGAGCTTCTTTTCCGGGCAAGCAGCGGGACCTGTGACGGGGACGGTGAGTGGTTTTGCCCCAGGCGACACGCTGGCTGGTTCTACCAGCGGGACTTTGGGCTGGAACACGGCTGTCGTGGCTGCGAGTTTGCCGGGCTTTTATGCCATCAACGGCAGCGGCCTGACTGCCACAAACTATGTGTTTGCACAGTCTGCGCGAAATGTGGCGGCACTGTCGCTGCTCCCTGGCACGGCAATGCAACCTGTACTCGACGCGATCGCTCAAGTACAGGTGGATACGTTGATGTCAGTGACAAATACCAACCTGCTCACACTGTCACCGACCATCACCACTGTCACGCAGCGTGCTGGCTCTGGCCCGGTCGCCGGGAACGATGCAGCCCCGGCCAATGCTGACAAAGGCGCAGTAATCAACACGGCAATGATGGTCGGAAGCGTCGGGCCGTCATTGCGTATCGTAAATGGCGGCATGAGGCTCCCTGCAAACATGGTGAATGTAAATGAATAAGATCGCTTCAATGAAAAAAAACGCACAACCTCAGCGCAGCATCGCTCCGCGATTGGCGGCCATTCTGGTCACACTTTATCCGCTGGCTGTCCAGGCCGCAGGTCCGGCGATCTTTGATTCCGGCACGATACTGCAGCAGGTGCAGCCAGTGACGCCGCCATCTGCGTCATCGGTCGGGACCGGCGTGACCACGGCGCCGCAAGGCAATGCGAGCTTGCCGTCGAGCGCACCTCTTCTGGTTCAGACCTTGCGCATCACCGGCAATACCTTGTTCGACACGGCAACCTTGCATGCGCTGGTGGCCGATGGAGAAGGCACCACCCGCACGCTGGCCTCGCTGGAGGAACTGACCGCTCGCATCACCGACTACTATCGCAAAAATGACTATCCGCTGGCGCGGGCGATCATTCCCGCGCAAGCGATTCGGGACGGGGTGATCGTCATTGAGGTGATCGAAGCGCGCTACGGCAAGATCAAGCTCGATAACGGCAGCCGGACAGGCACGTCATTGCTGGAGGCGACGCTGTCGCCGCTGCAAGGCGGGCAAGTCATCAGCGAGGAGGCAATGGACAGGGCACTGCTGCTGTTATCTGACATTCCAGGCATGATCGTCAACGGGACATTGACGCCGGGCGAAGCCGTAGGCACATCGGATCTGTTGCTTGACACTACATCGGCGCCGGCAGTCTCCGGCAATATTGTGCTCGACAGTTATGGCGATCGCTACACAGGGCGCGAGCGCATCGGCAGCACGGTCAACATCACCAATCCGTTGCACCGTGGCGATAATTTGAGCATCAGCGCAATCACTTCCGGGCGCGGCTTGAACTATGCCCGCATCGCTTATTCCACCATATTGAACGGACTGGGCACAAGCATTGGTGGCTCCTATTCGGCGCTGCACTACAGACTGGGCGAACCGCTTAAAGCACTCGATGCCCACGGTACGGCGCAGGTTGCAAGTCTGTACGTCAAGCATCCGCTGCTGCGCAGCCGTGACGTCAATGTCTTCGGGCAAATTCAGTACGACTCGCTGCAATTGCGCGACCGTATCGATGCCGGCCCGCTGCGCACGGACCGGCATCTCGATAACTGGGTGGCAAGCCTGACTGGCGATGCGCGCGATATGCTGTTTTCTGGTGGAGTCACTTCCTGGAGCGTCGGCATGACAGCAGGTCGCGTCGGCTTCGATGACAATGCCGCCCAATTGGCCGATGCGGCGAGCGCAAAAACCCGGGGCGGATTCGCTAAATGGAATGCAAGCGCGGCGCATCTGCAAAATCTGAGCTCAAAAGACACGCTCTATTTGTCATTCGCGGGGCAGTGGGCCGACAACAACCTCGATTCATCGCAGAAGATGAGTTCGGGCGGGCCTTACAGCGTGCGTGCCTACGATACGGGGACGGCATCGAGCGACAAAGGTTATCAAGGCACTGTCGAATTGCGGCGCGACATGGGCGCGGCCTGGACCGGGCAATGGCAAGCGTTGGCCTTTATCGACAGCGCGCGCGTCACGCTGAGCCAGAATGTGTGGACTACAGCAAGAGGGGGCAACCACGTGACATTAAGCGGTGCCGGGGTCGGTATCAACTGGGCTGGTCCGCAGCAGTTGAGCCTCAGGGCCACGATCGCCACGCCGATCGGATCGACACCGACCATGCTGGCCAGTGCGGCCTCCGTGCGCGCATGGATAGGGATCAGCAAGGGCTTCTGACGCGGCGACCGGGCCGATGATGCCATTCTGGCCCGGCTGCTGAAATCGGACGGTGGCACCTGACAAGCTCGCCACCGAAGTGGCTGGCCCTGGCTTGCGAGCTTGTCGATCACTATTCCAGGTTCTGGACTTGTTCGCGCACCTGTTCGATCAGCAGTTTCAATTCCATCGCCGCGTCGGCCAATTCCTTGACTGCGGCCTTGGCGCCCAGCGTGTTGGCTTCGCGATTCAATTCCTGCATCATGAAATCGAGTCGCTTGCCGACCTGGCCGCCCTTGGTCAATATGTGGCGCGTTTCGGTCAGATGCGCCGACAGGCGCGACAGTTCCTCGGCGACATCGATCCGTATTCCGTACAGGATCACTTCCTGACGTATGCGTTCGCTGGCATCCTGGCGCGACAGCGTGCCGCCCTGGCACGTCATGCCCAGCACATCTTGCATGCGCTCGATCGCCTTGTGCTGGAATTGGGCAACCACTTGCGGGATCAGCGGCGTGATGCGCGTGACGATCGCTTCCATCGCATCGATGCGGGCAATGAGCATTGCCGCCAGCGCCGCGCCTTCGCGCTGGCGGCTGTCGATGAAGGCCGCCACGCAGCGCACGGTCAACGCCGCGACATCGGCTTGCAGCGATTCCTGGCCCACTTGCGCCTCTTCGATCACGCCTGGCCAGCGCAGCAATTCAGCCACTGACATCATCGGCGCCGAGACGAAATGCTTGCCGATCTCGGTTTGCAGGCGCGCCAGTTCCAGCAGCAGCGCCTCGTTCAGCGCTTGCGTGCCGCTGCTGGCACCCTTGCGCCCGAACGACAGGCGCAATTCCACCTTGCCGCGCGTGATCGCCGCCATCAGCGCACTGCGCAGATCTGGTTCGAGCGCGCGCAGGTCGTCGTTGATGCGGAACTGCAGATCGAGAAAGCGCGAATTGACGCTCTTGATTTCAATCGTCAGCGTGCCCGCTGCGCTCTCGCTGGTGGCAACTGCATAGCCTGTCATGCTTGAAATGGTCAATCTGGTCCCCGGTTTTATCTTTACAAGGCAGCGCTTCATATACAAAATAAGCCATAAAATGAACCGCAGTCCACACAATCGCACTGATCGAAGTGAGAAAATCGATGGCCGCACAAAACAACGCACCATTGCCCGCCGGGCTAGATGTCGCTGGATACCACATTGTAAAGACAATTGGCTGCGGCGGGTTCAGTATTGTCTACTTGGCACATGATGCGCATGGCAATGCGGTCGCGCTGAAGGAATATCTGCCCAGTCAATTGACGCTGCGCAGCCAGGGCGGTTTGGCGCCGCAGGTCGATCCGGCGCATCTGGCCCTGTTTCAGCTCGGCTTGCGCTGCTTTTTCAACGAGGCGCGCGCCTTGGTGCAGATTCACCATCCGAACGTGGTGCGCGCGCTCGACTTCTTTCGCGCCAATCAGACAGCCTACCTGGTGATGGCTTTCGAAGCCGGCCATACGCTGCAACACGTGATCACGGTCAAATGCGCGCACGGCGCGCGCTTGAGCGAAGCATTCATCGTCGCCACGTTCGTCCAGATCAGCAATGGCGTGCGCGCCATGCATGCGCACAAGCTGTTGCACCTCGACTTGAAGCCGGCCAACATCCATTTGCGCCACGATGGCACGCCGATCTTGCTCGACATCGGCGGCGGCGCACTGGCGCGCACTGGATCCGGTCTCGATGCCCGGCCGGTGCCGATCTGGTCGCCTGGCTTCGCGCCGCCCGAGTTGCACCAGGGCTGTCCGGGGCCGTGGTCGGACGCCTACGGCATCGGTGCGTCGATCTATGCGTGCCTGCTGGGCACGGCGCCGCCTGCGGCCAGTGCGCGCGCGCTCGATGACCGGACCGACGCGCAGTTGAACCGTCTGGCAGGCGTTTATTCCGATGCGCTGCTGCAACTGGTGCGCTGGTGTTTGATGCTCGACCCGTTGGCGCGTCCGCAGAGCCTGTTTGCGCTGCAACTGCGGCTGCGCGATGTTTCATCCGCGACCGGGCCTCACGCATCAAATGTTATGATGGTCGACTATCCGCCCGCACCATCGGCAGCATGACGCAGCCACGAACTCATCAGGAATGAACATGCCATTTGAACACCGTCCAAGCGGACGCGCAGTCGACGCGCTGCGCGCCGTTCGCCTCACCCGTCAATACACCAAACATGCCGAAGGTTCGGTCTTGATCGAATGCGGCGATACCAAGGTCATTTGCACCGCCAGCATCGAAGACAAGGTGCCCGGTTTCTTGAAGGGCAAGGGCCAGGGTTGGCTCACGGCCGAATACGGGATGCTGCCGCGCTCGACCCATACCCGTATGGACCGGGAAGCGGCGCGCGGCAAGCAATCGGGCCGCACCCAGGAAATCCAGCGCCTGATCGGGCGTTCCCTGCGCGCCGCCTTCGATTTGCAAGCGTTCGGCGAACGCACGCTGCACCTCGATTGCGACGTGATCCAGGCTGACGGCGGCACCCGTACCGCCTCGATCACCGG
>CANFGA010000248.1 GCA_947446335.1 Oxalobacteraceae bacterium
AAACGGTGGTGTTTTCTGCGATCATCGGCGGCGCCGGCATGTGGATCTTGCACGAAATGGTCAATCCGCTGACGATGTGGCTGACCTTTGTCACTTTCGTCGGTTATGCAGTCATTTACACGATGATATTGAAACCGGCCACGCCGCAAAACATCGTCATCGGCGGCCTGTCCGGCGCGATGCCGCCGGCGCTGGGCTGGGCTGCGGTGGCCAACGATGTGCCGATGCAAGCCTGGCTGTTGGTGCTGATCATTTTCGTCTGGACGCCGCCGCACTTCTGGGCGCTGGCGATGTACCGGCGCGACGATTATGCCAAGTCGGGCTTGCCGATGCTGCCGGTCACGCATGGCTTGCCGTTTACCCAATTTCATGTCTGGCTGTATTCGATCGCGCTGGCCGCCACCACGCTGCTGCCGTTCGCGGTGCACATGAGCGGCTTGATCTATCTGGCTTCGGCGGTGGTGCTCAATGCGATCTTCCTGCGCCATTCGTGGAAAATCTATCGTCACTACACGGACTTGATTGCGCGCAAGGCATTTACCTATTCGATCATCTACCTGACGCTGCTGTTTGCCGCCTTGCTGGTGGACCACTATTTCAAATACTAAGCAAGGACCGGGACTCCCCATGAAAAAACTGTCATCACTGCTGGCCCTGGCCATGCTTTTGCTCACCTTGGGCTGCAGCGAGAAGGCCGCAGCGCCCGCATTCAAGAATACCGACTTGACTGGCCTCGGCTACGCGCAGGATTTCGCGTTGACTGATCACAATGGCAAGGCGCGCACGCTGGCCGACTTCAAGGGCAAACTGGTGGTGATGTTCTTCGGTTACACGCAGTGCCCGGATGTCTGCCCGACGACGATGGTCGAAATGGCGAACGTGATGAAGGAACTCGGGCCCGATGCCGACCGGGTTCAGGTCCTGTTCGTGACGGTCGATCCGGAGCGCGACACCCAGGCGTTGCTGGCGCAATACGTGCCAGCCTTCGACCCGCGCTTCCTCGGCCTGTATGGCGATGCGCAGGCGACAGCAAAAGTGGCCAAGGAATTCAAGTTGTTTTATGCCAAGGTCGAAGGCAAGACCCCGGGCAGTTACACGATGGACCATACCGCCGGCAGCTATGTGTTCGATCGCGATGGCAAGATCCGCCTGTTCGTGCGGCACGGCATGGGGCCGGCCCCGATCACCCACGACCTGAAGCTGCTGCTGAAATAATCAGCCGGCATGCGGCGATCACGATGACCGGGTGTAGCAATGGAAAAACGTTTCGAATCTTACGCCCGTCTGGCGGCGATCACCTTCTTGCTGGTTGGCTGCTTCTACGTATTGCGCCCGTTTCTGGCCGCGATCCTGTTCGCGCTCGCAGTCACGATATCGAGCTGGCCGCTGTTTTTGAGTCTGCTTGCATGGAGCAAGGGCCGGCGCACGCTGGCAGCGGCGCTGATGACGGTGGCGCTGGTGCTGCTCATCATCGTGCCGCTGGCGCTGGTCACCTACAATCTCGCTGGCAATGTCAGCCGGGTCTACGAGCAGATCAAGCTCGGCTTCGACGCCGGCGCGATCGCACCGCCTTCCTGGCTCAAGGATGTGCCTTTGGTGGGCCCCACGTTCGATGGCTATCTGCGCGAGATCACCGGCAGCCGTGAGCAATTGCTGGCGCTGGCCAAGAGCATGCTCGAGCCGGCGCGCCATTACCTGCTCGGTGGCGGCATCTTGCTCGGCAGCGCCGTCGCGCAAACCAGCCTGGCAGTGTTCGTCAGCTTTTTCCTGTACCGCGATGGCGCGCAATTGTTGCGCGCGCTGTTGGCTGGCATGCAGCGCATCATCGGCGACAATGCACTCCAGGTGTTGACGACAGTGAGCCGCACGGTGCGCGGCGTCATGTACGGCATGCTCGGCACGGCGCTGGCGCAAGCGCTGGTGGCGGTGGTGGGTTTTCTGATCGCAGGCGTGCCGGCGGTGCCGCTGCTGGGCCTGGGCACGTTCCTGTTTTCTCTGGTGCCGGTCGGCCCGCCGTTGATCTGGGGTGGCGCCGCGCTGTGGCTGTTCGATCAGGGCCGCACCGGCTGGGGCGTCTTCATGCTGCTGTGGGGATTTTTCCTGATCAGCAGCGTCGACAACGTGGTCAAGCCGCTCTTGATCAGCCGTGGCAGCAGTTTGCCGTTCCTGCTGGTGTTGCTGGGCGTGCTCGGTGGCGTGATGGCGTTCGGTTTCGTCGGGCTGTTCATCGGCCCCACGCTGCTGGCGGTCGGTTACAGCTTGCTGCGCAGTTGGACCGGTAACGCGCAGTTGTAGTCGCTGCTTCCTTTTCCCCCGGATCGTATCGCGATTCGAGGGAAAAGGGGTCCCATGCCGGGAGAACAGCCGGGTGACTCAGTCGCGCTGATCCGGATCGAGTTCGACTTCCGGCTTCGGGAATACCTTGACCAGCACGATGCGCGGGCCATTCATTTTCTTGATCTCGATGTCGAAGTCGTCAAAGGCGATCCGCTGCCCTTGTTCCGGAATATTACCCAGCTTGACCATGATCAAGCCGCCTACCGATTCGACATCGTCCAGTCCGAGTTCCTCGTTTTCGATATCGATGCCCAGGATCCGCTCCAGTGAAAAAATCGGCAGGCTCGCTTTGCCGACCAGCGTGCCGTCGGGGCGTCGTTGCCAGTCGTTTTCATTCTGGCGGAATTCGTCGCGGATCTCGCCCACCATCGCGCCCAGCAAATTGTCGAGCGTGATGAAGCCCAGCGGTCGCTTGCCTTTTTCACCGATCAGTGTAAATTGCGGTGCGCCATCGCGGAAGCGGCGAAACAGATCGAGCGCCCGCGTGCGCGTCGAAACGATCTCGACCGGGCGCAGGAAGGGTGTCATCGAGCTCATGTCCTGGCCCGCCTGGCGCGCGAAAAACAGATCCTTCAAGTGCACCAAGCCCAGCACATGTTCGCCATCGTGATCGAAATAGGGGTAGCGGCTGAAGCGGTTGCGCAGCACCGTTTGCAGGTTTTCTTCCATCGATTTCGACGCATGCAGCGCAATCACTTCGTGGATCGGGCGCATCAGGTCGGTCACGGTCAAGTCCTCGAAGTCCAGCGTCTGGGCCAGGATCTTGCGCTCGTCGCTGGTGAATTTCCCATCGGGCTCGCTGGTGCGCAAAATCAGCTTCAATTCATCGGTCGAGTAATGCGCATCGTGTCCGCTGCTGCCGCTGAAGCCGGCCAGGCGCAGCACCGCGTTGGCGCTTCTGTTGAGGACCCAGATCGCCGGATACATGGCCCAGTAAAAGCCGTACAGCGGAATCGCGCTCCACAGCCCGATCACTTCCGGATTGCGGATCGCCAGCGACTTCGGCGCCAGTTCGCCAATCACGATATGCAGATAGGAAATGACCAGGAAGGCGAACATGAACGAGATGCCATGCACCAGGCGCGGCGTGGTCACGCCCAGTTGCTCGAACAGCGGCTCAAGCAAGCCGGCAAAGGCCGGTTCGCCGACCCAGCCCAGCCCGAGCGAGGCCAGCGTGATGCCGAGCTGACAAGCCGACAGGTAAGAGTCGAGCTCGGCATGGACCTTGCCGAGTATGCGTCCACGCAAGCCGCGGGTCTTGGCGATGGCGCGCACGCGCGTGCTGCGCAAGGCGACGATGCCGAATTCGGCGGCGACGAAAAATCCGTTCAGGACAACCAGCAACAGGGCCAGCACGATCAGCAGTACGTTTTGCATGTTAGCGCAATGGAGTGACAACGAAGCAAGCATCTTAAACGACATAGGCCGCACCACGCTGATTTTTCGAATCTGCGGTGCGGGCTTGATCGGGCCTTTGGCATTGATTCATGTCAATGCCTGACAGCGCTGATGGCTTCTATCATGGGGCTGCTGCAGCGCGAGGGCTTGATGAGTTCAAAAAAATACTGGCTGACACCGATCGCCGCGCTGGCGCTGGCCGCGCTCGTCCTTGCGCTCTGGCAGCAGCGCGGCAGCGGCGACCTGGGACCGGGGTTTGCCTCGGGTAACGGCCGCATCGAGGCGACCGAGATCGACGTGGCGACGCGCTCTGCCGGGCGGGTACGCTCGATCAGCGCCCGCCAGGGCGACAGCGTGACCGAGGGCCAGAGCATGGCGCAGATGGATACCGATGCGCTGCAGGCGCAATGGCGCGAAGCGCAGGCGCAGTTGCAGCGCGTGCAGCATGCGCGCGCCACCGCCAGCGCGATCGTGCTGCAACGGATACAAGCGAGGAAAACGGCGCTGGCGATCGTGGCCCAGCGCGTGAGCGAACTCGATTATGCGCAGCGGCAATGGCAGCGTTCGCGCCAATTGGTCGAGCGCGGCTTCATCGCGCCCCAGAAGCTCGACATCGATCAAAATCAAAAGCAAGGCGCGCTGGCACAGCTGGCAGCGGCGCAGTCGCAAGTGCTCGAGGCCGAGGCGGGCATTCTGGCGGCGCAGTCCCAAGTGATCGAGGCGCAGTCCAGCATCGAGGCCGCAGGTGCCACGCGCGAGCGGCTGCAAGTCGAGCTCGACGATACGGTGCTGAAGGCGGCGCGCAGCGGCCGCGTCCAATACCGGCTGGTCGAGCCCGGCGCAGTGATCGCCGCTGGCGCCAGGGTCGCCACTCTGATCGACTTGAGCGACGTGACGATGACGCTGTTCTTGCCTGAAACTGCGGCCGGCAAAGTCGCCCTGGGGAGCGAGGCACGCCTGGTGCTCGATGCGGCGCCGCAGTATGTGATTCCGGCCCGGGTTGTCTACGTGGCGGCTGATGCCCAGTTCACGCCCAAGACGGTGGAAACGAGCAGCGAACGGCAGAAACTGGTGTTCCAGGTCAAGCTGCAGCTGGACCCGGCGCTGCTGAAGCAGTATGCCAATCAGGTCAAGAGCGGCTTGCCGGGTGTGGCGACGATCCGGCTCGACCAACAGCTGGCCTGGCCGCCGCAATGGCAGACCAGGCTGCCGCCGCCATCTGCAGCGGCGCTGCCATGAACGCGCCATTGTGCGCGGTCAGCTTGTCCGGCCTGCGCCATCGTCATGGCAAGGTGCTGGCGCTCGATGTGCCGCAATTGACGATTCCTGCCGGGTGCATGGCTGGCTTCATCGGCCCCGACGGGGTTGGCAAGTCGACGCTGCTGGCGCTGGTCGCTGGTGCTGCCCGCATCCAGCGCGGGCGCATCCTGACGCTGGGCGGAGACATCGCCGAAGCGGTGCACCGGCGCGCAGCCTGCCAGCGCATCGCCTACATGCCGCAGGGGCTGGGCCGCAACATGTATCCGACGCTGTCGGTGCTGGAAAATATCGATTTTTTCGCCCGCCTGTATGGCCAGCGGCAGCGCAGCGCGCACATAGAGGAATTGCTGAACGCGACCGGGCTGGCCGCATTCGCCGATCGTCCAGCCGGCAAGTTGTCGGGCGGCATGAAGCAAAAGCTCGGTTTGTGCTGCGCGCTGGTCC
>CANFGA010000249.1 GCA_947446335.1 Oxalobacteraceae bacterium
ACAGGTCCGCGACCGCGCCAACGATCATGTGCGGGTCGACGGCAATGCGCTGCGCGCCAAGGTCGTGGTCGAAGGCGGCAACCTGGGCGCGACCCAGGCCGGACGCATCGAATTCGCGCTCGCCGGCGGGCGCATCTTCACCGATGCAATCGACAACTCGGCCGGCGTCGATTGCTCCGACCATGAAGTGAACGTCAAGATCTGGCTCGATGTCGAAGTCAATGCCGGCCAGTTGACTGCGCCCGAGCGCAACCAGATATTGAACCAGATGACCGGCGACATCGAGCGCCTGGTCTTGCGCGACAATGCCTTGCAAACCCATCTGCTGGTGCGCGAATTGCAAGCCCAGGGTCAGCCCCAGGTGGCCGACGGTTATGCCGATCTGATCGCCAGCCTCGAAGAAGAGGGGGTCTTGTCGCGCGAACTGGAACAATTGCCGACGGTGGCTGAACTGGCGCGCCGCAAGCAGGACGGGCGCTGCCTGACGTCGCCGGAACTGGCGGTGGTGATCGCGAATGTGAAAAACCGCTACAAGCGCATGCTGGCGGAGTTGTCTTTGCTCCAGCATGGCTGGGCCGAGTCGCTGCTGACGCCTTATTTTCCGCCGCTGCTGGTGGCAGCGCGCAGCGCGCTGGCGCATCCGCTGGCCAATGCGATCCTGGCCACGGTGCTGGCCAATGAGGCGGTCAACCGCTGCGGTCCATTGATGCTCTGCGAGCTCGCGCTCGAACATGGGGTTGGCGAGACGGATGTGATCCTGGCATGGGCCCAGGCCTGGTCGGCGCTCAGATTGGCGCCGGTGTTCGAGGCGCTGGACCAGGATGCATTGACGGTGCCGCGCGCGGCATCGATCAAGGCTGATGCGCGCACCCGCGTGCTGCAGAGAACCATGATCGCCGGCGTGCTGTCGGTGCCGGCCGATCAATTCGGCGGCGCCGGCGGCCTGGCGGAATTGGCGCGCCTGTTCAGCCAGCCGCAAGCGCTGCTGCTGGTGAGCGCAGACCTTGAGGCAGCGGCATCCGATCCCGACATGGTCAATCTGGCAGAGGCATCGCAGACGGCGTTCTTGCAAGCCTGGCAAACGGTGGATGCGATCGACAGCGTGGCCGGATTCCTGTTCGCCGCCTTGGCGGTGAACCGCCCGAGCGAGATGGACCTGGCGGCGCTGCTGCAGCTGGGCCTGGCGCTGCGGCGTCAGGTCGGCATCGCCGCGCTCGAACGTGCTCTGGCGCTGGCGCCGCGCAGCAAATCGCAAGCCCAATTGCGCAACTATGCGCGCCGGGCCTTGCTGCGCACCCAGCAGCGCTTGCTGGTCCAGGTATTGCAGCGCATTGGCGGCGCAGATGCCAGCGCAGCGATGACCGAGGTGGTGGCCGCGCTGGGCTTAGCCGCGCATGCGGCGCCGGATCTGGAACAGGCGATGCTCGATGTCTGGGCCTTGTCCGAAGCGGCCAGCGCGCTGGAGGATTGAGGTGATGGAACAGGCATCAAGCACAGGGCCAGGGTTGTCGATGTTGCAGGCGCTGGCCGACGGTGATTTCAGCATGCTCGCGCAGCGTTTTCTCGACGCCGGTTTCGCGGTGACGCTGCCAGCGCCGGGTATGCTGCAGATCAAGTCAGCCGATCAGCTTGAGCGCTCCAGCGTGCTGCTGTCGGTCGGCGTGCACGGCGACGAGACCGGGCCGATCGAAGTGCTGGCGCAGTTGCTCGATGCCTTGTCGCGCCAGCCCGGGCAACTGGCGGTCGACTTGATGGTTTGCGTCGGCAACCTGGGTGCGATCAAGGCCGCCCGGCGCTACCTCGACGCCGACCTGAACCGGATGTTCCGGATCGAGCGCGGCGCTCTGGTCGACGCGGTGGAAGCGGCGCGCGCCGACCAGATGATCGCCGCGACCGTACATTTTTTCAGCGCTGCCGGTCCCGAGCGCTGGCACCTGGACTTGCACACTGCGATCCGGCCATCGAAATACACGACCTTTGCCATCGTCCCCGAACTGCTGGCAAACGAGGCCAAGGCCGCGTTGACCGGCTGGCTGGGCTGGGCCGCCATCGAAGCGATCATCATGAACCCGACCTCGGCCGGTACCTACAGCCATTTTTCGGCGCAGCACTGCGCTTGCGCTTCCAGTACCGTCGAACTGGGCCGGGTCGGCGTGCTGGGGCAAAATGATCTGACCCTGTTCGCTTCGGTGACGCTGGCGCTCGATGGCTTGCTGCGCGGCGCATCGTTGCCGGAAAATATCCCGGCCAGAGCGGTGCCGCAGGTATTTTCAGTCACGCAGCAGATCATCAAGCACAGCGATGCCTTTTCGATGGCATTCGACGGCGCCACCCCGAACTTCACTGCGCTGGCGCCCGGCGCCGTCATCGCCACCGATGGCGACACCGTCTACCGCGTCGGGAGTGCCGAGGAACTGGTCGTGTTCCCTAATCCCGATGTACGGGTTGGCTTGCGCGCGGCGCTGATGGTGGCGCGGCAAGCCTGGTGACCTGTGCCAGGCCCGATTGAACCTGGCACCTGCACCGAAAACGGGTAGCATGTCCGCACATTATTGAATGGAGCACGGCCATGACTGCATTGTTTTCCCCCTACGCGCTGGGCCCGTTGTCGCTGACGAACCGGATCGCGATCGCGCCAATGTGTCAATACTCGGCTGACGATGGTCTCGCTTGCGACTGGCACATGATCCATCTGGGCCATTTGGCGCTGTCGGGCGCCGCTCTGCTGTTTACCGAGGCGGCGGCGGTCACAGCGCAAGGGCGCATCACGGCCGGCGATCTGGGCATCTGGTCCGACCAGACCCAGGCTGCGTTGGCGCCGGTGATCGCAGCGATCCGCAAGCACTCACCGATCCGGATCGCGATCCAGTTGGCCCATGCCGGGCGCAAGGCATCGAGCCAGAAACCGTGGGAAGGTGGCGCCAGCATCGAAGCGAGTGAACCAGGCGGCTGGCAGACGGTGGCCCCGTCGGCGCTGCCGCATGCACCCGGCGATGCGGTGCCGACCGCGTTGGACGCCGCCGGCATGCACGAAGTCAAACAAGCTTTTGTCGAGGCTGCGCTGCGCTGCGCCGCGTTGGGCGTCGATGCGCTCGAACTGCATGCTGCGCACGGCTATCTGCTGCATCAATTCCTGTCGCCGCTGGCCAACGTGCGCAGCGATGAATACGGCGGTTCGCTGGAAAACCGGATGCGCTTTCCGCTCGAAGTATTCAATGCGGTGCGCGCTGCGGTGCCGCATCCGATGACGTTTGGTGTGCGCATTTCGGCCACCGACTGGGTCGAGGGCGGCTGGGATATCGAGCAAAGCGTGGCGTTTGCGCATGCGATCAAGCAAGCCGGCGCCGACTTCATCCACGTCTCCAGCGGCGGCATTTCGCCTCTGCAAAAAATTCCGGTCGAGCCCGGCTACCAGGTCGCTTTCGCGGCGCGCATCAAGCGCGAAACCGGCTTGCCGACGATTGCGGTGGGCTTGATCACCGATGCGCACCAGGCCGATGCGATCATCGAACAGGGCGAGGCCGACATGGTGGCGCTGGCGCGCGCGATCCTGTTCGATCCGCGCTGGCCGTGGCACGCCGCCGCCGCGCTGGGCGCGCAAGTGACAGCCCCGCCGCAATACTGGCGCTCGCAACCACATGAATTCAAACAATTGTTCGGTGCCACCCGGCTCGGACAGCGCTGATGGATGGGCCAGCGCCGCTTCGGTGGCGCTGGTGATTTCGGACCACTACGGCGTCAACGAATTGTTCGTCGTGCTGGTGTTCGCCGGCAACTGCCTTTTCGGTCCAGCTTTCTTGCTGGCATCTTGTCTCTTCTGATTTCTGCCGTGCTTGCCAGCAGCAAGCGAAACGCAACTTGAGCAAACTCATCAATGAGATTGTCCCATGAATTATATTCATGTTGGGTAAACAATCGACGATGAAAACTCGAACATGGCGGATCACTATGACAAATGGCATGCCGCTGATAGTGGATCTCGATGGCACCCTCACGCCATCAGATACCTTGCTTGAATCCGTCATCAAACTGGTCAAGCAATCTCCGTTCAATCTGTTGCGTTTACCCATATGGTTGCTGAGCGGAAAATCGCGCTTCAAAAATAGCATCGCTCAGCACACGGAATTTTCCGCCGAATATCTTCCCTACAATGAATTGCTGTTGGCTTATCTGCGCGACGAGAAGGCCAAGGGGCGTCGGATTGTCCTCGCTACTGCTGCGCACCGATCTATCGCCGAGTCGGTATCGATGCATCTGGGTCTGTTTGACCTGGTTCTGGCAACAGATGCCAATCTGAACTTGAAAGGCCAGGCCAAGCTGCAAGCAATTGAAGACGCCGTGGGGAAGAGTTTTGTCTATGCCGGCGACAGCCTGGCTGATCTTCCGATCTGGAAGGCTGCAAAAGCCGCTATTCTGGTCGGGGTGACGAAAAAAATATCAAAACTGATTCAGCTGGACACGCCGATTGAACAGGATTTTCCGAAGGCGAGAGCGGGGTTTGCTGTCTGGGCTCGCGCTTTGCGGCTTCATCAATGGTTGAAGAACCTGCTGCTGTTCGTTCCCTTGCTGACTGCCTTTTCTTTTCTCGATATTGAAAAATTTGGAACGATGATCCTCGCGTTCCTGGCATTCTCATTGGTGGCGTCCGCTACTTATATCGTCAATGACTTGTGGGACCTGGAGAACGACCGGGCCCACCCGCGCAAACGACTGCGTCCGTTTGCGAACGCCAGGCTGCCGATATCGCATGGCCTCGCTGTAGCAGCGAGTGCTTTGGCGCTTGCCTTCATCCTGGCGCTTGCCTTGCCCTCCGGTTTCTCTCTGATGCTGGTTTTATATCTGGCATTGACCAGCGTGTACAGCTGGGTATTGAAAGAGTATGTCTTGCTCGACGTGCTCATGTTGTCGATCTTGTACACCCTGCGCATCTTGGCTGGTTCGGTGGCAATTGGCGTCGCCCCCAGTTCGTGGCTGATGGCATTTTCAGTATTCATTTTTCTCAGTCTGGCCCTGGTGAAGCGCTGTGCCGAACTGGTATCGCATGAAAAAAATGGCATGCCCGCGTCGAGAGGCCGCGACTATCGCGTGACGGACCTGGTGGTGCTTTGGCCGCTCGGTGCCGGTGCGGCACTCTCGTCGGTTGTCGTGTTCGGGCTTTTCATCAGCGCTCTTGACACGCAATTGCGGTATGCGAGTCCGCAAATTTTATGGTTGGTTGCCATCGGCTTGATTTACTGGCTGGCCAGACTCTGGATAAAGACATCGCGCAGCGAGATGCACGACGATCCGCTCATTTATGCAATAAAAGACCGTGGCAGCCGGATAGTGATTTTGCTAATGATTGTTGTCACGCTTGTCGCCAAATTCTGGACTTGGCCTTTCAACGGATGAACACATTTGTCATCGCTGTCATCAGCATAGTGTTTTCGGTTGCGGC
>CANFGA010000250.1 GCA_947446335.1 Oxalobacteraceae bacterium
AGCAATTGCATCAGCACCGTCTTTTGCTCGAACATGTCGAACATCTGGCGCAGCGAGGTCATGTTCGACGACAGGTCGCTCACGCTGAGCAAATTGCGCTGGCCGGCGATCACCATCGCATCGGAATCATCGGCCATCGCTTCGCTGCCGGCCTCGACCGCGGCCTGCATCAGGCTGCCCATGTCGTCGCGCAACTGGCGCAATTCGCCCTGCAAGCGCATGCGCACCGCATCGAACGACAGCCCGCCGTAATTCTGATTGATGTAATTGGCCGATTGCACCAGTTGTGCCGGCGTGTAATCGGCATCGGTCAGCAACAAGCGGTTCTGCACATCGCCACCGGGGCCGACGATGACGAGCAAGATCCGCTTTTCGGACAGGCGCAGAAAGTCGATCTGCTGGAACACCGATTCGCGGCGCGGGCTGAGCACGACACCGGCAAACTGCGACAGCGATGACAGCATCTGCGCCGCGCTGGCGATCATCTTTTGCGGTGGCTGGGCTGGCAAGCGCATCCGCATCCCAACCTCTTGCTCATCTAAGTGCTGCACCGTCAGCAGCGTGTCGACGAAGATCCGGTAGCCGCGCGGAGTGGGGATCCGTCCAGCCGAGGTGTGCGGACTGGCCACGTAACCCATCTCTTCGAGACCGGCCATGATGTTGCGGATCGTCGCCGACGACAGGTCGAGGCCGGACAGGGTCGACAGCGCGCGCGAGCCCACCGGCTGGCCGTCGGCAATATAGCGTTCGACCAGCGCTTTGAGCAATGTTTTGGCACGGGTATCGAGTTGCATGATTCTATTCTCTGGGTCAGGCGTAGTCGCAAGTTCTGCACTAGCGCCGTTGGAATCTCATTATGCGCGCTGGCGCAGGCCAGCGCTCCATCATTCTCGCTGCACGCTCGCCAGCCACGCCAGAAGCTCGTCAAAGTTGGCGCAGATCGCATCGGGCACAATGGCTTGCTGCTGCTGCACGTGGGTATCGGCGCGCTTGAGCCAGACTGCACGCAAGCCGGCATTTTGCGCCCCGCGCACATCGTAATGCAGATCGTCGCCGACGTAGACCGCTTCGTGCGGCGCCACGCCGAGCATCTCGCAGGCGGCGTGGAAAATGGCCGGATCGGGCTTCGCGCTGCCAAATTGCGCCGCCGCCAGCGAGACTGAAAAATGCCCATCGAGGCCGATCGCGGCGAGGTCGGCATTGCCATTTGAAATCGATCCGACCAGCATCCGCCCCTTCAATCTCTGCAAGCCCGGCAGCACATCGTCGTACAAGGTGACCGCATTGCGCGCGGCAAAAAAGTGGCGCATCGCGCCTTCGACATGGACACTGTCTTCGCCGGCTTGCTCGAACGCGCTGTGCAAGCCGATCCGGCGCAATTGGCCCAGATCGATCTTCAAGGCCGGTTGCAGCGCCAGCAACGCCATGCGCTGCGCGCGCAGATCGACGATGTCAAATTGCTGCGCCACTTTTGGCGCGTGGAGCGCCAGCCATGCGTGCAGCGCAATTTCAGCTTGCACGATGACGGGCGCGATCGGCCACAGGGTATCGTCGAGATCGAACAGGATCGCCTTGGGAGGCGTGGCATTGGTCATGGCAGCGTGGCCTTGGTTGAGCATTATAATGGGGCAGCCCAAGCTGGGGCAGCCCAGCGGGCCATGCTGCATTGTCGCATGTCGCACTTGTCGGAGCAGGCCCTGGCCGATGCCATTCATTCCATGCCGGGAGTTGCCGTGTCGTCACCACCATTTTCATTGCCGCGCTCTGCCTTGACTGCGCTTGTTCTGCCGCTTGCTCTGCCACTGTTTCTGGCCGGTTGTGCGGCGCTGGCGCCGCAGGCCGCGCCAACATTTTCTTCATTGGTGGTGCTGGGAGAAAATGGCGACGCCGTGGCGCGCGTGCTGATCGCCGCTGACACCTGCCCCGCCATCACGATCGATGGCCAGACCCGGACCATGCAACTGCGCGCCGCTGCCGGCACGCTGGCGCAGCGCAACACCGCATCCAAAGCGCAAGACTCGAAACCATCGGCATTTCCTGTGCTGACCTGCGACAGCGCCATCGCACCCGGCAGCACCAGCGCCAGCGTGCTGGGGCGAGCGTTGCCGCTGCCGCGGCTTGAGCCGAAGCGCATCGTCGTCATCGGCGACACCGGTTGTCGGATGAAGAAAAGCGGCAATGCTTACCAGGCTTGCAACGATGCCGAGCAATATCCGTTCGCCAAGATCGCCGCCAGCGCGGCAAGCTGGAAGCCGGACCTGGTGGTGCATGTAGGGGACTTCCATTACCGCGAAAACGCTTGTCCCGAGGGCAATGCCGGCTGCCTCGGCAGCAGCTGGGGCTATGGCTGGGATGCCTGGCGCGACGATTTTTTCACGCCGGCAGCCAAGCTGCTGCAGGCTGCGCCCTGGGTCGTGGTGCGCGGCAATCATGAATCCTGCGCGCGCGCCGGCCAAGGCTACTGGCGCTTCATCGACCCGCGAGCGCTGCTGGCCGGGCGCGACTGCAACGCTGCAGTCGATGACCGGGACGGCGACTACAGCGCGCCGTATGCGGTGCCGCTGGGGCAAGATGCACAACTGCTGGTGATCGACAGTTCGGCGACGCGCTGGCAAGGCTTCGACGAAAAAAATCCGCAACAACAACACAGCCTGGAACGCTACCGCGCCGACTACTTGGCACTCGCAGCGCTGTCGCAGCGCGCCACCCACAACATCGGCCTGATCCACCACCCGATCCTGGCCTTCGATGCCGCAGCCAATGCCGACGGCGGCATCACGCTGCGGACAGGAGATGCCGGGCTGCAGCAAGCCTGGGGCGGGTTGGACAGCACGCTGCTGCCGCCGCGGATACAGCTGCTGCTCTCAGGTCATGTCCATCTGTGGGAACAGCTGAGCTTTTCCAGCGGCCACCCTAGCCAGTTGGTGGCCGGCTTTTCCGGTACCGAGGAAGATAGCGCACCCTTGCCAGCCAGCTTGCCGCCAGATGCCGCGCCGGCACCCGGCGCCATCGTCGAGCACTTCAGCTCCTGGGTCGGCGGCTTCGGCTACATGACGCTGGAGCGCAGCGGGCCGCAGTCATGGGACGTGACGGTGCGCGATGCCGATGGCGCCATCAAGAACACTTGCCGGGTCGAAGGGCGCAAGTCGCAGTGCGCGCTGGCCCAGGTGAAGTAAAGCAGCAGCGAGAAGCATGTATCCGGCGTGGCATGCACGGCCCCATGCAACCCGATATGCACTAGAATACGCGCTCCGCATGCGGGCACCAGATGCCTGCATCAGAGCGACCACCCCGCAACCCCGCGGCCGGCAGCAGCCACCCGTTGCAGCATCCCATTCGCCTTTGGAGAATTTATGAAAAACTTGTATCTGCGTTCATGCGTGGCGCTGCTGTGCGCCACCAGCCTGGTCTCTTGCGGCGGCGGCAGTGGCTCCGTTCTTGTCGGTGGCACGGTCACCGGCTTGACCAAGACCGGCTTGACGCTGACCAACAACAACGGCCCCGAGCTGGCCATTGCTCCAGGCACCGGCGGCGCCAACGTCACTTTTTCATTCCCTCAACTGATCGAGACCGATGGCAATTACAACGTCCAGGTCAAGCAGCAACCGAGCGCAGCCGTCTGCACGCCCAGGGTCAACACCAATGTCGGCAAGGGCACGTCCAACGTGGGCACGGTCTTCGTCGATTGCGTGACCAAGACCTATGCGCTGAACGCGAACGTCACGGGCCTGGGCAGTGACAGCGTGATCTTGACCAACGGCGGCACCAATGATTTGGTCGTCGCAGCGAACGGCACCTCCACCTTCCCGGTTCAGGTCGCCGACGGTGCGCCGTACACGGTGACGGTCAAGAAACAGCCAGCCGACAAGACTTGCAGCGTGACCAACGGCGCCGCCACCATGCCTTCGGCAGCCGCCACCATCGCCGTCACATGCTCGTGAACCAGCCGCTTCCTAACATCCACATCCCGGAGAAATCAATGCGCTCACCCAATTTGCACACCATCGCGGCGCTGCTCGTCGCGCTGGGACTGACCGCTTGCGGCGGCAAGGCCTCGTTCGCGATCAAAGGCAACATCAACCAGCTCGATTACCCTGGCCTGGTGCTGGCCAACGGTAGCGACACAGTCACACCGGGCGTCGGCGCCACCAGCTTCGTCTTCCCGAACAGCGTCGACTATGGAACGTCCTACGATGTCAAGGTCCAGACCCAGCCGCAACACATGACTTGCACCGTTTCCAGCGGCAGCGGTTCGGCTGGCCAAATGGCCAACATCGCGGTCAACGTCACATGTTCGATCAATGCGTACACGGTGGGCGGCACGATCACGGGCTTGACCGGAACCGGGCTAGTGATGTCCAACGGCAGCGATCCCGCCACGGTGGCGCCAGTGCCCGCATCGCCGGTAGCAGACGTTGCATTCGTGTTTCCGACCAAAGTTGCTTTCGGCCAGGGTTACAGCATCGGCATCCAGGCCAATCCGGCCGGTCAGACTTGCACGGTATCGCCTCCGCCCAACGGCACGATGGGCGACGCCAATGTCACCACCATCGCAGTGGCCTGCACCACACCCTGATTGGATGCGGATAGATATGCATTATTCGAATGGCTGACATTGAAAATGAAAATTTGATTTATATCATCTGACTCGGGATAATGCATCTGTCTCCTCCAACTCCTCCAAGAATTGGATTCAGCCCGCTTTCATCAGCGGGCTTTTTTTTGCCTGATTTTCATCAGGTGCCGAGTTGCCACGGCAGCAAGAAGCCGTATAATACGGCCAGTTTTGGTGCTCGCCGGCATGTTCATGTCGGCAGTTAAACGGGAAACACGATGCCGCCTTGGTGGCCAACGTGTGCTGCCCCCGCAACGGTAAGCAAGTGTCGCCCCGGCGACAAGCTGTCTCTTTCAACCACTGTGCCTAGGCATGGGAAGGTGAGGCAGTCACACTTGCCAGCCCGGATACCGGCCAGAGCAGGTGGAAGTGCGCGCAGCGATGCTGCAGCCCTTCCTTTTGACCTGGCCCACGGGGACGTCGGCCGGTCGCATACCCGATTGAAGCCATGACCTCTGTTTTCACCTCCAACGCGACCATTGCGTCGCCGGCGTTCGCCTTCGCGCTCGCCCTTGCAAGCTCTGCTGCATCCGCCCAGACCCCGGCGGAAAAACCGATCGGTTCGATCATCGTCACCGCTACCCGCACGCCGCAGCCGGCAAGCGACGTGCTCAGCGATACCGTCGTGATCGAACGCGACGAAATAGCGCGCGCCAGTTCGCTGACCGATCTGCTCGGGCGCCAGCGCGGCATCGAAATAGCGCGCAATGGCGGCGCCGGCAGCGCAGCATCGGTCTTCATCCGCGGTGCCAACGCCAATCAAAGCGTGGTGCTGATCGACGGCGTGCGCATCGGCTCGTCGACCACGG
>CANFGA010000251.1 GCA_947446335.1 Oxalobacteraceae bacterium
CGCTGCGCGAGCGCCGAGGTGTTGCGCGCACGCTGGAACAGCTGTTTGCGGCGGCGTATCTGCGCTATGCGCGCTATATCGCGCCCGATACCGGCGCGCCGGGCACGATCTTCGATGTGATCGAGCATCTGGCGCGCAACAAGGCCATCAACGATGCCACGCGCGGCACGCTGTATTGCGTCGGCATGAGCTTGTGGAAGCGCGCGATCGTGCGCCCTTTTCTGTCGACGCCGTCCAGCCGGGTGCATTTCGTGCGTTCGAGTCGGGCGCTGGCGCGCAGTGCCTTGCCGATGGATGCCAGGATCGTGATCTGGGGCACCAGAGCGGAGCAGGAAATCAGGTCGATTGCGCAAGAGCGGCAAGTGCCGCTATGGCGCATGGAAGACGGCTTCTTGCGCTCGGTGGGGCTGGGCTCGGACTTGTTTCGGCCGGTTTCGCTGGTTCTGGACCGGGGCGGCATGTATTACGACCCGGCCTCGAACAGCGATCTTGAGCAGATGCTGGCGACGCAAACCCTGCCGCCATCATCGCTTGCGCGTGCGGCGCAGTTTCGGCAAGCCTTCGTCGCCATGCGCATGAGCAAGTACAACCTGGGCCATGTGCCGCTGCAGGTACAGGCGCAAGGACGGCGGGTGTTGCTGGTGCCGGGTCAGGTCGAGGACGATGCATCGATCCTGCGCGGATCGCCGTTGGTGCGCACCAACCTGGCCTTGTTGCAGGCGGTGCGCAAGGCGAACCCGGATGCGTGGATTCTTTACAAGGCGCACCCGGATGTGGTGGCGGGCAACCGGCGCGGCAGCATCGATGCCGCTGACCTGTTTGATCTGGCGAACCAGTGCGTGATGGATGCGAACATCATCGATTGCATTCTGGCGGCCGACGAGGTGCACACGATGACGTCGCTGTCGGGCTTCGAGGCGCTGTTGCACGGACGCGTGGTGCATTGCTATGGCGGCCCGTTTTATGCCGGCTGGGGCTTGACGATCGACCATTTTCCGTTGCCGCAGCGCAGCCGCAGCGTGATGCTCGATGAACTGGTATTTGCGGTGATGCTCGATTACCCGCGTTATGTGTTGCCGGGCGTGTCGGGTTTCGTCTCGGCCGAGGCCGTGATGGCGCGGCTGGCGCAGCAGGCACAGATGGCGTTGCGCGCTGTGCCCGCCACAGGCTGGCGCGGCTGGCTTCAGCGCAAGGGGCGCAAGGTGAGCGCACTGCTGCAATTGATCAACGATGAATGGAAGGCTGCCAGACCATGAGTGCTCGCCTCGATGCAGAACAGGCCATGCGTTACAAGCATGGCTACTATTCGGTACCAGGGTTTTATCACCTGTTGCAATGCAAGCGCGTATTGATGCTGCAGGGACCGATGGGCACTTTTTTCAATCGGGTCGCAGCCTGGCTGGAACGCCACGATATCGCCGTGCGCAAGATCAATTTCAACGGTGGCGACTGGTTTTTTCACCGACGCTTGAATGCGACCAATTATCGCGGAAAACTGGGCGAGTTTCCGGCGTTTCTGAAGCTGTTCATGCAGGAACACGGCATCGATGGCATCGTCTGCTTCGGCGATTGCCGGCATTACCATGTGGCGGCGGCAGAACTGGCGGCCACCATCGGCGTGCCTTTTTTTGCATTCGAGGAAGGCTATGTGCGCCCGGATTACATCACGCTCGAGCGCGGCGGCGTGAACATGCATTCGCTGCTGCCGCGCAATGCCGACTTCTATCGCTTCTTGCCCGATATCAAGGTACCAAAGCCGCAGGCGGCGCACCCCAGTTTTGCGCGCGCCGCGTTGAGCGCGATCACGTATTTTGCGGCAGGCAGTTTGCTGCGCAGCTTTTACCCGCATTACCGGCATCACAAGATCTTTTCAGTGCGCTATGAAACGCGCAATTGGGCGCGCTCGTGGGTACGCAAGCATCTGAACAAGGGCCGCGACCAGCCGGTATTCGATGCGCTGCTCAAGCGCCATACCGGCGGCTATTTCGCGGTCGCGCTGCAAGTCTACAACGACAGCCAGGTGCATCATCACAGCCATTACCACGACGTGCGCGAATTCATCGCCGACGTGCTGGCTTCGTTCGCACAGCATGCGGACAAAAATCACCACCTGGTCTTCAAGCATCATCCGATGGACCGGGGCCAGCGCGATTACCGGCGCTTGCTGCGAGAACTGAGCGAGCAGCATGGCGTGACAGGCCGTGTTCATTACTTGCACGATGTACATTTGCCGACCTTGCTGCGCCATGCACGCGGCGTGCTGACGATCAACAGCACGGTGGGCTTGTCGGCCTTGTATCACGACAAGCCGCTGATGGTCATGGGCCGCGCGCTGTATGACTTGCCGGGGCTGACCTTCCAGGGGGAATTGCCGCAATTCTGGGCCACGCAAAGCCGCGTCAACCAGGCATTATGGCGTCGCTTCCGCGCCTTCATGATTACCCAGACCCAGATGAACGGCGCCTTCTATGGCCGCGATTTCCATGCATTGACCAATGAAGCCGAGCAAAAAGTCGAAAAGCGCTTGCGTGCGCTGCCGATCACGATCGCGATCGCGAAGAAAAAGGCGCTGCCGGTGGTGACGTTGGTTAAAAAAGGCAGGAAGCTCGGGATGGCCGGTTGAGGGAAGCGCTTGCTTGCCAAGTACCTGGGTCCCAAGAATTACATCCGTCATCATCCCCGATAGGGCCTGGCATTTTGCGCCATAGATATCGTATTAATCGCTATAATACGATATCTAAGAGGACTCTCCATGCCCAAAAAAAATACGCGCTCAGAGGCAGTGCCAACGCTGGTACAGGAGCGCCTGCGCGCATGGGGTGCCTGCATTAAAAAGCAGCGTATTTCTCAGAACATTCAAGCCAAAGATCTTTGCCGGCGCACGGGAATCTCGGATGCAACCTTGCGGCGCCTTGAAAAGGGAGATGCCGGCGCGGGTGTCGGTATCTTTCTGGCAACGCTGATGGTGCTGGGTGCCCTCGATCTGGCGGCACCGATGCTGGATAACTACTTGTGGGAATCTGGTACGCGCAGCCGAGTGCGCCCGCCCGCCAACGAAGGCGATGATGACGATTTCTAAGCCGCTGTTTGTCTATCTGCAACGTCCGGATAATGGGGAATGGGTTACTGTCGGTCGCTATCTGCTGGAAAAAGAAAGCAAGACAGGGAAATTTCGCTATGCCCCCAGCTATGAGCGAGCAGGCATGAGCTGGTCGATCGACCCCGTAAACCTCCCCTTCATCCCGGGTGTCGAGCACATCGCTTCGCGCTACCATGGGCTTCATGACGTGCTCCGGGATGCCTGCCCTGATACCTGGGGGAAATTGCTGATACAGCGTGAACACGGTATTCCAGCAGACTCCCATGAATCACGCTACTTGGCTTTATCAGGCAATGCAGACCGGTGGGGTGCGCTCGCTATCGGAACATCCCGCCACCCGTCGATTTCGGTACTGGAGCAACCGCGTTTGCCTCAACTGGAAGCACTGGCGCAAGAGCTGATCGCCATCTTCGAACGCAAGCCGCCGATCAATGCCAAGCTGCGAAAGCGATTGGTAGCGACTCCGAGTCTAGGCGGGGCTCGGCCAAAAGCCACCGTGCAGGACGGCGACCAATTCTGGCTAGTAAAACCGTACTTGCCAACAGACACCACCGACATCCCGCTGCTGGAGCATTTCACGCAACAATGGGGGATCGCCTGCGGACTCAATTTCGCCGAAACGGTCCATCACAGGCTAAGCGATGGTCTTAGCGTTGTGCGGGTATTACGCTTTGACCGGCATGGCAAGCGCCGGATCATGGCCATGAGCGGCGCTTCGCTGCTTGAAACACAATATCCTGGAGGCGGCACGGAATCATCACGCTGGAGCTACCCACGAATGGCCGAAGAGCTGAAGCGAATTGGAGCGCCGCCAGAGGACCAGCTTGAATTGTTTGGACGCATGGTTTTCAATGCCATTGCAGGCAACGATGACGACCACCCGCGCAATCATGCTGCCATCTTTCAAGCAAAAGAAAACCGATGGAGACTGTCACCGGCCTTTGATGTCGTTCCTAATCCTGATGAACAGCCGAAAACACTGACATTGCAGCTTTCGATGGGGCGCTACGACATTTCTCGCGAGGCAATTTTATCGGATGCAATACGCTTTGGATTTGACGATAGGGCCGCAGCAGATTCCTATCTTGACTCCCTGCTTGAACGAATTGCGCTGGCCTTCCCTGTCGTGGAGACCCTGCTCAGTAGCGACTTGCTTACGCTGATGACGAAGCGTTTACAGAACAATCTGAACTTGCTGTCCCGAACAGGCAAGATTAAGACTCGCCTCTGGCACTTTTGAACCGAAAGTGACATTCAAAAATGAACCTTTTTCTTGGGTACACCTGGATTTGTCAGATGACGTAGGCAAGAGCGCGGCAGTTACTTGAATTCGAACCTGGCAAACAGCAGCACGACATTGCCCTTGTTGTTGCGGATGGCGGCATGCGGGATGAAAGTCACCATCAATTTGGTGCTCTGGGTGCCGATCGAGGCGACCGGCAATATGGCAGGAAACGGCACGCCGCCCAGAACGCCCTGCCGTCTGATGATGGCTGCCGTGAGGCCTGCTCCTGCCTCAAGGCCTGAATCAGCACCAAATCCATGGACCCATTGATAGGCATAGCCAGCCATGAATTGGGCATGCCGGCGTGAGTCACGCAGACCGATGAAATATAGCGATTCATCGTCGCCATTCGCATTGCGCAGCGTCTTGCCGATGCCCGCACCCCAGGCTTTTTCATTTAATTTATGCAAGCTTTTGTCGCTGTAACTGTTCCGGTTATGGTAAGCATAACCGGACAGATACAAGTCCCACCGGCCTTGCTCTGTGATATCAACAACATGCGTGCGGGTTTTGGTCCAGAAACCAGGCTGCGCTGCTTCTGGCGCTTGGATTGATTCTGGCGGCGGCTCTTGTTGCGCAAAGGCAGAAGGCGTACCCAGCAATGCTGCGGCGCCCAGTGAAAATGACGCCATATTGTACAGACTGTTAACAATCGGCGTGAGATCCATGCACATCCCTTTGTTGTCCATTTCCTTAATTTTTAATACTGGCAACATGGACTAAGCGGGTGTTAATTTGACGCAAATGCTATTTTTTTAACCGAGTCTAATTTTTTGAAAATCAACAAAGCTTGTTGCAATCGTTTTTGCGTTGCAGGCGTAGGGGCTCTGCTGGGGTATATGTGTGAGGGTGCCAGGCCCGATCAGGGGCGATGTCGCAAGCCGCAGGTGCCCAGACGCAAAAAAACCCCGTCATTTCTGACGGGGTTTTCTCTTATAACAAGCCTGACGATAACCTACTTTCACACTGGTTGCAGCACTATCATCGGCGCAAAGTTGTTTCACGGTCCTGTTCGGGATGGGAAGGGGTGGGACCAAC
>CANFGA010000252.1 GCA_947446335.1 Oxalobacteraceae bacterium
CAACACGGCCACGGTCTGGCTCCTGATGACGCCAGGTGCCACCCTTTGCTTGGGCGCGCCGCAGTTCGGGCAACTGGCCGCCGCCTCATGAATTCCCTGTCCGCACGCGCGACAATACGACATGTCCGTTCCTCTTTGCTTATTCGTTTGATATTGTATCCGGTGCAACAGAACGTTGAACAAATGGCTATGGCCACGCCCGGTGCGTGCCGCCTGGCCTGAGCTGACGTACACAACAACATTGTCGGTCAGCCTGGTTCACATTGCTATCAAGTCACTGGCGCACGTGCGCGCAGGCAGCCGGGTTCGAATGCGCCACGCTGGCCAACCGACCGGACGGCCAGTCCTGCACCGACATACGAAGTTGGCCGCAGACGGCCATGGGCTGCCGCCCGGGCTCCTGCCGGTTCACCTTGGGCAGCACTTCGGGCCCCTGGCCGCCGTATGCGCCAATCGACACCCCGCGTCCCTGCGGGAAGCGGCGATTGTCTCGGTGCGTATTTTCCAGTGTTTCAAAAAACCGTCTGACAAAGCTATGACTGGCTCGGGCTACTGATGAAGCGGCTTTTTACCGCCGGCCGGTGCCTGCCAACGCTCTTTTTTCGATGCGTAAATAATTGCATTACGATATTGCCCCGATCCACGGCAGCGAGGGTTTCTGCGCGGGCCAGCGGGACCTGCTTGTCAGCTTTGTTTGCGCTGTTTGCACTATTTGCTTAAGTGGACTAGACTGAACCAGTACACCTACTCCCAAGGGGGGCACCATGCCAGCTACTTACCACGCAGTCGAGAACCGTCCGTCCGACACATTAACGCCTGTCAACGATGACTTTCTGAAAAATGACAAAAGCCCGCAATTCGCATCGTTTTTGCTCGAAGTGCGCAACCGCCATCAAGTTACCAGTGAGCTAGTGGCACGCATCAACCTCATCATGGCAGAGAGTGGCTTTGACGTAACGGTCACCCCTACGCAAGTTGTCCGGGGCTCCCCCCCTCTACCTGACCAGGGCGGCTCCAGCGCGCCTTTGCGCGCGCAAGCGCGGGGCGAGGCACGTTTGGTGAGCTGGACGCAGGACGGGACCCTCGCCCCGGGCAGCAAGGTCGAGGCAGCCTGGGGCGTCAAGCGTCAAACCATCGATGCTGCGCGCGAGCGGGGTGAGATTTTTTCGGTCTGGGTGAAGGGCAAGCACTGGTATCCAGGCGAAGCGCTGAAGCTCGAACGGGGTGCCTTGGCAGCCATCAACCGCGCGCTCGGTGACATCGACCCGTCGAGCAAACTGCTTTTTCTCCTGCAGAAGCACGGGGCACTGGGCGGGCACACACCGGCCGATGCCGTTGCCGACGGAAAGTTCGATGATGTGCTGCGCCTTGCCACTGATTGGGCGCGTACTTGAGTTCCGTTTGGGACTTTGCGGCGGCGCGCGCCGCCCGAAGCTTGCACGTCTTCAAGGTCGATGCGACCCGGCTTCTTAGGCTGACACGTTTTCCGAAAACCGAGCCTTATTGGGGCAAGAGTAAAGCCCACCGTTTTGACGACCCGGCGCAGATCTACGGTGCGACCTATGCCGCACTGGACATGGAAGTGGCTTTTGCAGAAACCATTCTGCACCAAAAAGGCCACTTCACGGGCAACCAGTGGATTATCGACGAGGCGAACATTCGGGAGCGCCACATCGTCACCTACACGCGGCCAACCAAGCCTAACCTGTTGCTGGCCGACTTCACCGGTGTGAGGCTGAAAGCACTTGGGCTCAATAACGACCTGTGCTCATCAAGCGACTACACCGACTCCATGGCCGTCAGCAGCGCGCTGCATGCCCAGCTGCCCGACTTGGACGGCATTATGTACGTGAGCCGGCAGATGAACACCGGCCTGGCTGTCGTCCTGTTCGAGCGCTCCGAAGTCGAGCTGAAAAACACGGTCACCAGGCTGATTCACCATCCAGATTACGACAACCTTTTAAGCGTATTTAATGTCGCCATCCTGCCTAGTGGCAGAGCACCATGAAGGGGTTTCAAGCCGAAACCGCGCAATAGCCAGTGCAACGCCTATGCGGCGGCTTGGGCATACAACCCCAGGAAATGAAAAACCAACCGGAAAATCAACATGCTCAATTTTAAATTGACGCCACATCACACGGGATTCGCCTTGTGGGGCGACTATCCCACGCTGAATCGACTTCATGCGTTTGTCCACGAGGTGGTTGCGGAAAGCAGCATCATCGAAGACAAGGAAAGCTTTGTTCTGGGCTTGGCCTATGATGCCCGCAAGGCGTTTGAGGGGCAGCGCAGCGAAAGTTACACGGATCAGGGCGACGACCGATGCAAAATATTCGGCGTTGAAATTCTCTGGCCGGTGGTGCTGGTCCAGGTCGGGATATTGCGTCATGCAATGGCGTTCATGCCGACCAGTCGCCTTGATCAGGCAACCATGTTTCAACTTGAACATGTCGTCGAGTCGGCAGTGCGCTCAGCAATGCCGAGCACGGCAGACGCCATCATCCATCAGATGCGCCAAATCGGGGCGATGCCCTACCAGCATATCGAGATCGTGCTGGATAGCCGATGCCGTTACTTCATCGAGCGACCAGCAACGAAGCGACTGGCCGTCCTGTCGAAGTTAATGGAGACGTTCGATCCCATGTATCTTTTTCTGGCGGAACGGGGCGCTAAGCTGCGACCTAGCGTCATCAAGCCAACTGATTTTGATGTTGGCGACAATACATGGCCGGATTTCAAATGGTAGAGGACACAAGGCTGTGTATCGAGTTGCATGTCCAACTCTGCTCAATACGCCATTCGCATCGCAGTACCCACAACCGCGGAGCCGCTGTCGCGCGTGCGCAAGCAATTCAATAAGCTGGTCAAGACGCTTGAGGCTGAACGCGCCCACCTGGCGCTCCTGCGTGAAGAGTTGCCGAAGATTCGCGCATTGGCTGACAGCGAGTACCGGCCGCTGACGCAAATTTTTGACGCCCATCAAAAGCGGATGCTGTTGGCGCTAGATCAGGCGTATTCCGACAAGGCGATGGGCAAGAGAGACAAGGGCTGGTCAAGCTGATCTGCTCGACAGCCGCAGAATTGATGCAGATCGACGAGGACGACGATCAGGTCAAGGAGATTTATAACAAGCACAGCGGTCGCGACTTCGATCTGGATATGGACGAGGAAAAGGCGTTCGTGCGCAAGATGGTGTCCAATCTGACCGGCGTCGAACTGGACGATGACACCGATTTCGACTCGCCTGCCGCTCTCTTGAAGTCGATACAAGAAAAGATCGCCGAACATACGCCGGACGAGGATTCTGCCAAGCAGGCGCGCGCGGCCAAGCCGGTCAAACTCAGCGCACGCGAGGCGCGGCATCAGGCGGAAGAGGCCAAGCTCAAGCAATCGGTACGTGACATTTTCCGCAAGCTCGCCAGCGCCCTGCATCCGGACCGCGAGACGGATCCGGCCGAACATGAGCGCAAGACGGCGTTGATGAAGCGCGTGAACGTGGCGTATGCGGCCAATGATCTGCTCGGCTTGTTGGAGTTGAAACTGGAGATCGATCAGATCGATCAGACCGGGCTGGACAACTTGGGCGACGACCGGATCAAGCAGTACAACCGTATTCTCGAAGGCCAGATCAACGAGATCGGATCTGAAATGGTTGCGCTGGAAAGCGCGTTCGCGTTTGACATGGGCTGGGAGTTTGGCCGGCGACGCACGCTGAAGGCAATGATGAAGGGCTTGCGCGCCGACATCGCCGCCATGCGGAGCGACATCAAGAGCATCGAGGCCGACCTGGACGCGTTCGGCGACATCAAGAAGCTCAAGGCCTGGCTAAAAGGCTGCCACATCAACAAAGACGACTCGATGTATGGCGAACCGTGGTTTTAGGGTAGGGCGGCTCAGAAAAGCACATGAAGGCGTGAAAAACGGCGAGTATCAGGGTGCAAGTCTGAAATTTGTACCCCGCTGACGATAAACCGATCTTCTTAATTCGGCGCGGCGTGAAGCACCTACGCGTCCAGAGCAAAGGCGGCAAGCTGCGCTAACTACCGCTGTACACAGGGCCGAGTTCATCGATGGCTATCTCAAAGCGGCTGGCTACTGCGCCGATGCCCTGGGCGCGCTGTTCCGTCCCTTAAAAAACAATTGACATGACGATCCGTGCCCTCGATCACGGCCGACGGCATCTACAAGATGGTAGCCGGCTATGCTGCGGCCCTGAAAATCGATATCGCCGGCTTCGGCCCGCACGCTTTGCACGCCACAGCCGCCATCAGTCCGCTGGAACATGATACAGATATCGCCAAAGTCTAGGAATGGCTGAGGCACGCCAACATCGCAACTAGGCGTATCTACGACAGGCGGAAAATGCGGCATGAAGACAGTCCGACCCTCAAGATCATATATTGAGCCTCATGATACCAATAGACGATGGCGGTCAGCCCTGGAGAAGTACTTGGCTGCAACGCGGGATAGGGCGCGATGTAGATTGAACCATACCAAAGATTATTTCGTGCTGCAGAATTTCCCAGGTTAAAGTTGTTTTTTAGAATTTTATTATTTTTTGTAAATTTTTTTTAAAAATTAATTATTTAATTTAAATAATTCAATTAATTAAATTAAATAATTATTTGTAAAAAATACCATTTTAATGCCTAAAAAACATCTAAAATGATTAAATTTTAGTGACTGTTCAGCGGCAATGGCCGCAATAAAAAACGGTTGTAAACAATTCTGAAGCAGTCCATCATGAAATCCATGGCACAAAAACCACCGCAGCCCAATCTTTCTGGCCTCACCAACGAGGAGAAGGACATTCTTATCCTGACGCTGCTGGCGCGTCTGGATGCGCTCGAATCGAAGGTGCGCAAGACCAGTTACAACTCCAGTTTGCCGCCGTCGTCGGATGGTTTGGCCAAGAAGACCCGCTCGCTGCGCGAAGCATCCGGCAAACCGCCCGGTGGCCAGCCCGGCCACAAAGGAACGACGCTCAAGCAGGCCGCTCAGCCGAGCGAAACGCTGAACCATCCGCTGCCAGGACAATGCCATCGTTGCCACAATCCGTTGCCGCTGGACCAGGCGCACATTGCAGAGCGGCGCCAAGTGTTCGACGTGCCAGTGATGGCTTTCGATGTCATCGAGCATCGCACGCTGGAAGTGGTTTGTACCTGTGGTCAAGTGCATGTCAGCAACTTCCCGGTCGGCCTGAACGAGGCAGTCCAATACGGCCCGAACGTACGCGCGCTGGCCGTCCATTTGATTCAGGGGCAGATGCTGCCGTATGCGCGCGCCGCCGAATTGATTCAAGACCTGTACGGCTTGTCGATATCGACCGGCACGCTGGTGTCGTGGGTCGATGAAGCGCGCGTTGCACTGCAGGGCACGGCCGATGTGATTGCCGACTTG
>CANFGA010000253.1 GCA_947446335.1 Oxalobacteraceae bacterium
GGGCTGATCACTTGCAAGCCGGCCGGCGCCTCGTCGATCTTTTGAAACGACAGCGGAATGATGTCGCCATTGCGCGCAAACATCAGGTAAGAGCGCGCCAACTGGATCAGCGACACCGAAATGCCATTGCCGTAACTCATCGTCGCCTGCTCGATCGGACGCCACGATTTGTAGGGCCGCACGCGCCCGGCCACCGAGCCGGGAAAACCGAACTTGGGCTGCTGGCCGAAGCCGACCTTGGTAAACATTTCCCACATTTCCTGCGCCGGCATCCCGAGTGCGATCTTCGAGGTGCCGATGTTGGACGAATGCTCGATGATTTCGGATACCGTCATCACGCCGTGCGCCTTGGTATCGGAAATGGTGCGGTCGGCGATCGTGAAGCGGCCGGCCCCGGTATCGATCCGGGTTTCCGGCCTGACCCGGTTGGTATCGAGCGCCAGCGCGACCGTGATCGGCTTCAAGGTCGAGCCTGGCTCGAAGGTGTCGGTCATCACGCGGTTGCGCAATTGCGCGCCACTCAAAGTGCGCCGGTCGTTCGGGTCGTAGCTGGGGTAGTTGGCCAGCGCCAGCACTTCGCCGGTGTGCACATCGAGCACCACGGCGGCGCCAGCCTTGGCCTTGAACTTCAGCACCGCTTCCTTCAACTGGGTGAAGGCGATGTATTGAATCTTGCTATCGACCGACAGGACCAGATCCTTGCCATCGTGCGGCTCCTTGATGAAACCGATGTCTTCGACGATGCGCCCGAGCCGGTCCTTGATGACGCGGCGGCTGCCGGTGCTGCCCACCAGCGTCTTTTGCTGCGCCAGTTCCATGCTTTCCTGACCCACATCTTCCACATTGGTGAAGCCGACCAGATGGGTCATCACTTCGCCCTGCGGATAGAAACGCTTGTATTCCTTGCGCGTATGGATGCCGTCGATACCGAGTTTGGCGATCTGGTCGCTGACATCTTGTTCGACCTGGCGCTTCAGATAGACGAAGCTGCGGTCGGAATCGAGCTTCTTGTGCATTTCTTCGTCGCTCATCTCGAGCAGCGTAGCGAGTGCACGTATTTTTTCCGGCGCCGCCTGCAACACATCATCAGGAATCGCCCAGATCGCTTTCACCGGAATCGACGAGGCCAGCACCTGGCCATTGCGGTCGGTGATCTTGCCGCGCGTGGCGGGCAGTTCCAGCGTGCGGGCATAGCGGATCTCACCCTGGCGCTGAAGGAACTGGGTCGAGACGCCCTGCAACCAGACGGCGCGCGTGGCCAGCGCAGCAAACGCCGCGAACAGCAGGAACAGCACCAGACGCGAACGCCATACCGGCAAGCGCACCGCCAGCATCGGATTTTTCGAAAATGGCGCGCCCTTCGAGGCTGCCACCCGCGCACCGTTGCCCGTAGCGCGCGTCATGGGGCATCCTTGAGCAGGAATTGGGTGCGCCCGGCTGTCAATGGCGTCATGTCAAGATCGCGCCGAGCGATCGCTTCGATCCGTTCATGCTTGCCCAGCGTCGATTGATCGACTTGCAGTTGCGACCAGGCGATGTCGAGCAAGCGGGCCTGCGCCTGAGCGCGCTCGAGCTCGATGAACAGATGGCGCGCCTGATACTGCGCAGTCACCAGCGACAGTGCGCAAGCAACCAGCAAGACCGTCAGCACAAGATTGATTTTTCCGCTCACTGCGCCGCCGTGCCGCCAGATGGCGCTTGCGGCAAGCGCTGCGCCACGCGCATGACCGCCGAACGCGAGCGCGGATTGTTTTCCACTTCCAGCGCGGACGGCTTCATTTTGGAGATCAGCTTCATCTCGGGCTGCGGCAGATCGACCGCGCGGATCGGCAGGCGCCGGTCCGGCTGCTCCAGATGGACCTTGGAAGCAAAGAAGCGCTTCACGATCCGGTCTTCCAGCGAATGGAAGCTGATGACGACCATTCTTGCGCCCGGTGCCAGGCGCGAGTAAGCCTGGTTCAGGCCGATTTCAAGATCTTCAAGCTCCGAGTTGATGAAAATCCGGATAGCTTGAAAGGTGCGGGTAGCCGGATCCTTGCCCTTCTCGCGGGTCTTGACTGTACTCGCCACGAGACTGGCAAGCTGGCGTGTGCTTGAAATTGGTTCGACTGCCCGGCGAGCAACAATCGCCTTTGCAATCTGAAAAGCAAACCGTTCTTCCCCATATTCCCGTATGACCTTTTCCAGTGTTTGTTCGGTTTCCGTGGCCAGCCATTGGGCCGCCGACAGGCCGCGCGTGGTATCCATGCGCATGTCGAGCGGACCATCGTTGCGAAAGCTGAAACCGCGCGCCGCATCGTCGACCTGGGGCGATGAAATACCCAGGTCGAGCAAGATGCCATCGACTTGCTCCACGCCGCAGGCGGCCAGACTGGCCGTCATCGTGGCAAAACTGTCGTGCACGATCTGAAAACGCGGATCGTCGATCTGCTGTGCCGTCGCGATCGCTTGCAGATCCTTGTCGAAGGCGATCAAGCGCGCGCCCTCACCGAGGCGCTCCAGGATCAGGCGGCTGTGACCGCCGCGCCCGAAAGTGCCATCGACATAAATTCCTTGTGCGCGTGCACCGCACAGGTCCAGCGCCTCGACCGCCTCATCGAGCAGCACCGTACGATGCTGGAATTGCGGCGCCGATAAATTGGTCATCGTGCCACCTTTAAAATGAAAAATTGGATAATGCATCGGGCATCCCTGCCTCGATCGCTTGCTGTTCGCTGGCGGCCAGTTTGGCCGCATCCCATATCTCGAAATGGGTCCCCATGCCGATCATCATCACTTCGCGTGTCAAGCCGGCGGTAGCGCGCAACTCGGGCGAGATCAGGATGCGGCCGGCCGTATCTGGTTCGACATCGCAGGCGTTGCCGAGGAAGATGCGTTGCCATGCGCGCGCCGACATCGGCCAGGCTGCGATTTGGGCCCGATGGTTTTCCCACACCGGACGCGGGAAAAACAGCAGGCAACCGTGCGGATGCTTGGTCAACGTGAGTCTGCCTTCACACTCGATGGCGAGCGCGTCCCGGTGCCGAGCCGGGATCGACATCCGGCCTTTGGCATCGAGATTGATTGCGGACGCGCCTTGAAACACGATTTTCCTTTAGATATAAGAGCGATCGAGGGTTGCTTGCGGCGCTGCAGAACCGGAATTCATCCCACAAAAACACACTTTTCCACACAGTCGCCCACTGTAGAGTAAGCATCAAGGGTGGTCAAGCGCTTTCCTATTGCCGAAACACATTTTCTGCAATGAAGTCAAGGACTTAGCGAAGATAGTTAAGGAAGTGCAAAATAAAAATGTTGCGAAAAATTAGATACTTATCGCATAGTGTGAATGTACAACCTCATCTGTGCAGACATTTACAAATGACAAAACAATTTCATTGAATCAATAAAAAAATGCATTTTTTTGATTTTGAATCAAAAAAAACAACATTAATGTTAATAAAACAATGAATCCTTTATCGATGACCATGTCGCCGGTAGTCCGATGCGGAGTTTTCGAGAGAGGGAGTCGCTGCAGCGCTGCGCCGCCATCATGGATGGTCGATGCGCCGATGCGTCGGTGCGCCGCCTCAAGGAGGGGCGCAGCGTGCATGAAGATTTTATTCGAAGTGAAGCAAGCCGATAGGCCGGATTTTGTTACGGCGCAGCCCTTGCGAACCCGCGCTATGACAGCCATTCCTCTAGGCGCCGAATTACTCCGGCGCTCAAGCTTCCTACCCGCACGCTCCGCGAGCAGCATCATCGCGTGCCTATTTGGAATTGCACCGGGTGGAGGTTACCGCGTTTCACCGTAACTAAATACGCTCGTCTCTGTGGCCCTGTTCCTCGCCTTATACCGAAGCCAACTTCAGCTTGCGGCTTTCAGCGGACGGCCGTTAACCGTCACCCCGCTCCATGGTGTCCGGACCTTCCTCCCGTCGACGCATTGCTGCGCCAACCAGCGACTGTCTGGCTTGCTTCGAGCGGCATTGTACCGCATGCGATGCTGCAATGGCGTCAGGATCGGCCATGGTCAATGAAACCGATTCAAAGGCTGGCCGTCGCCGGACAGGGTGTACAAGCCTTCAACGCGCGGCTGAAGTCGGTCACCCTGGAGAGCTTGATCGGAACGGCTGCATTGTCGCAATAGCCGCCCGCCAGCGTCATGCTCTGGCGATCACGGCTGAGCTTGCCGGAAATGGTGCGCTGTTCGCCGTCGGCAGTTTGCACGGTGAAGTACAGCGCACTCATGGTCGGGTCGATGTTGACATCGGTCGCCAACACCGGCCAACTGAGCGAACCGGCGGTAAATTCATAGACCACGGTATCGACTTCGGCAAAGCGCAGCAAGCTGATGCGCTGTCCGCCACCCTCGCCGCTGTCGGGGTTGACGCACAGATCAGAATAGACGAACACGCCGTGGGGCGCCATTTCCCTGGGTGTGCCGGCGCTCGCCAGCGAAGCCGAACCGGCCAGCAACAGCGCCGCCCAATGGCTGCGCGATGGTCGATGTTGGATCGTGGTTCCCTGCATGCTGCCCCCTGTTGACGTGAATGTTGCCCTATTCTAACTCCCTGGCAGACACTAACGACTGGCGGAGCGCTTCAACATCCGCATCAAGGCGCCCAGCAGCGGCAGCTTTTCGTAGAGTTCTTCGGCCGGGTCCCAGTAATCGCGGTGCACCAGCACCAGACCGTTCCAGCCGAAACGGACATGACTGGCGCCGCGTATCGTTTGCGGGGCTTCGTTCCAGCGCTTCATCCGGAATTCAAAGTTCCATATCAGGAATGCTTGATCGCCTTGCGCGATGCTGCTGGTGACGACAAAGCGCGGCGCCTCGAGTTGGCGAAACATGTGCTCGAAGATCTTGACGATGGGCGCATGCCCGATCACTTCATTGAACGGGTCCTTGAAGCGCGCTTGCGGGTCGTACAGCGTCGCCACCTGCGGCAGCGACTGCGGGCTCAAGCTCTGGTAGAACTGCACCAGGCGCTGCAAGTCGATGTCATGATTCATGATGTCATCCGTCATAGCCCGGTCACCCGCTGCACCAGCCAGAAATAGAGTCGGTAAGGCAGCAACCGCGCCAGGCGCAAACTATTGGTGAAACGGCGCGGAAAATGGATGTGGAAATGGCCGCGCCGTATGCCTTCGAGCAGTTCGGTGGCGGCATCTTGCGCGCTCATCAGCGAGGGCATCGCAAAATCATTGCCCTTCGTCAAAGGCGTGTCGACAAAGCCTGGATTGATCTGGTAGACGCCGATGCCGCGCGCATGCAAATCGAGATACAGCGACTCGCACAGATTGATCAAAGCCGCCTTGGTCGGGCCATAGATCAGCGCTTTCGGCAGCCCGCCGTAACCGGCCACCGAAGCGACGATGCCGATCCCGCCGCCGCCCTGGTGCA
>CANFGA010000254.1 GCA_947446335.1 Oxalobacteraceae bacterium
CAGGCCGGCCGAGCCGGCGCCGATCACGGCGACATCGACTTCGATTGTTTTCATTGCGAGTCCGATCATGTTTTTGCTGGAAAAGCTTGCAGCACGATATTACTCTGTTGCAGCAGTATCAGGCGCCAGGGTCGATCAAGGCTGGCGCCATGGCCTAGATATCGAGCGGATCGACTTCGAGCGACCATTTGATGCGGCTTTTCAGCGCGCGCAGCAGCGCCAGCCACTCGCGCAAGAACGCTTGCAGCGCCGGGCGCGAGTTCGATTCGACCAGCAACTGGGCCCGGTCGACATTGTGCACCCGCGTCATCGACATCGGGATCGGATCGTTCAGCGTGACGCCGTCCTGAATCAGGCAACCCTTCGCCAGTTGCAGAAATTCCAGCGCCGTCGCCAGCTCCGGCGCCTCGGCGCGCAGCAGCGCCTGGTACAGGTACGGCGGCAGCGCCGCCTGCTTGCGCTCTTCGAGCAACGCAGTCGCGAAATGGTCGTAATCGTGCGCCACCACGGCGTCATACAGCGGATGGCGCACATAGCGGGTCTGGATCAGCACTTCGCTGACGCTGCCGCCCTCCTTTTGCGCGGCCCGCCCGGCCCGCCCGGCCACTTGCATCAATTGCGCAAACAGCCGTTCGCTGGCGCGGTAATCCTGAGAAAACAGCGCCGTGTCCGGGTTCAGGATGCCGACCAGCGTCAACTGCTTGAAGTCGTGCCCCTTGGCCACCATTTGCGTGCCGATCAGGATATCGATCTCGCCGCGATGGACGATGTCGAACGCCGCTTGCGCGCTACCCTTCTTGCGGGTCGAATCGGCGTCGATGCGCAATATCCGCGCCTCGGGAAACAGCGCTTGCAAGCCTTCCTCGACGCGCTGCGTGCCGCGCCCCAGCGGCTGCAGATCGACATTGCCGCAGGTCGGACAAGAACGAGGAATCCGCAATTCCAGGCTGCAATGGTGGCAACGCAAGCGATGCTCGGGCTTGTGCAAGACCATGAACGAGGTGCAGCGCGTGCAATTGCTGATCCAGCCGCAAGACTCGCAGCAAATCACCGGCGCATAGCCGCGCCGGTTCAAGAACAGCAGCGATTGCTCGCCGCGCTCCAGGCGCAGCTTGAGCGCGGCCACCAGATGCGAGGTCAAGCCATCCTTGGGCTTGTCGCGCTCCATGTCGAGCAGCTTCACGCGCGGCAGCACCGCATCCTTGACCGCCCGCTCGCGCAATTCGAGCTTGCGATAGCGCCCCGATTGCGCGTGATGCCAGCTCTCCAGCGATGGCGTGGCCGAACCGAGGACGATCGGTATCCCCAACTGCCAGGCGCGCCAGACAGCCAGATCGCGCGCCGAATAACGCAAGCCTTCCTGCTGCTTGTAGGACGGGTCGTGCTCTTCATCGATGACGATCAGCTTCAGATTCGGCAGCGATGCGAGGATCGCGAGCCGGGTGCCCAGCACGATGCGGGCGCGGCCCTGGTGCGCGGCGAGCCAGTGCAGCATGCGCTCGCCTTCGGACAGGCTGCTGTGCAAGGTGGCCAGCATCAAGCCCGGAAAGCGCGCGCGGATATTGCCTTCGAGCTGAGGCGTCAGGTTGATTTCTGGCACCAGAATCAGGATTTGCGCGCCCTCTTCGCGCGCCAGCACCCGCGCGCACGCGTGCAGATAGACTTCGGTCTTGCCGCTGCCGGTGACGCCATACAGCAGCGTGGGCGCAAAACCCGATGCGCCGCCGATCGCGTCCGCCGCCTCCTGTTGCGCAGCATTGAGTTGCGGCATCGGCCCAGGGCTGCCGTCATGGACGCGCTCATCCTTGGCCAGCTTCTTCAAGGCCCGGTCCAGCGCCACGGTGGTACTGAGGCGCAAGTTCTTCGGCAAGCCCGGCAGCGCGACTTCGCCCAGCGGACGCTGGTAATAATCGGCGGCAAATCTGGCCAGCGCCAGCCACTCGCCAGACAATGGCGCCAACTGGCTGCGCACGGCCAGCACATCCTTGATTTTTTCCGCAGGCACGTCGCTCGTATCCGACAGGGCGACGATCAGCCCCACCACTTCGCGCCGGCCGAACGGCACCAGCGCCAGTTGGCCGACCTGCGGCCAGTTCGATGACTCGCCGATCCAGCGGTAATCGAAACAGACATTCAACGGCGTATCGAGCGCTATTGTGACGAAACATTGCGCCATGGGACAAACCGATCTGGAATAAATGAAAACAGCATCTGCATGGGCTTGCTGACCGGGCTTGCTGGACGATTTTCCGTACCCGGCCGTACCTGTGGATAACTTTGTGGACAACGCCGATGAAAGCTCTGTCAGGCTGGCGCTGAAAACACCAGGTCAGCCCGGGCCAGCCGATATGGAGAAAATAAAACTGTTTTAAATCAATGACTTGTAAAAAAATACCCAGAACAGATAAAACCCGGAATTTTTCTTGCGATCTGTGCATAAGTGCGCTGCCGGCATCACTGTGCTACACCGGGCAACACCATGCAGGCCAACCCTCTGTCGCTGCGCGATGGTGCAAAATCAAACAGCGATTCTTGTCCACAGAGGCTGTTGATAACTTTGTGGACAATTGCATCGGCAGCGTGCAAGCAGACGCAATGATCGATGCAAAACTCCAAAAATGGGCTGAAAACGGAAGAAATAATTCCTTACGAATCAATTACTTGCAAATAACTCCCGGGCAAGGGGTCATCCAGCAAGTTTATTTCCTTGGGAAAAAAAATTGTGCATAAGTGGCTTTTTGCTGCAGTGAAACGAGGCATGTTCCGGGACATTACTTGTCTGTAACGTGACTCTTTTCACTCGCAACCGGGACTTCAGCCTATGCCGGCCTAGGCGCGCTGGGCCCGGCTTTGCGCATGGACTGCCTCGACCATCGCGGCCACCGATTCGGGCGCGGTGAACTGGGAAATGCCATGGCCCAGATTGAAGACATGGCCATTGCCTGCGCTCGGCGCGCCGAACGAAGCGAGCACCTTGCCCACTTCGGCGGCGATCTGCTCGGGACTGGCGAACAGGATCGCCGGATCGAGGTTACCTTGCAGCGCGACCTTGTTGCCCACCAGTTGACGCGCGCGCGCCAGATTGACGGTCCAGTCGAGGCCGACCGCATCGGCACCGATATCGGCGATCTCTTCGATCCACTGGCCGCCGCCCTTGGTGAACACGATCGCCGGGATTTTCACGCCATCCTTGTCGCGCTTGAGTTGCGACACGACTTCGCGCATGTAGGCGAGCGAAAACTCCTGGTAAGCGCCATCGGCCAGCGCGCCACCCCACGAGTCGAAAATCATCACCGCTTGTGCACCGGCATCGATCTGCGCATTCAGATAAGTGGCGACCGCAGCGGCATTCGTGGCCAGGATGTGGTGCATCAGGTCCGGGCGGCTGTACAACATCTTCTTGATGGTGTGAAATTCCTTCGAGCCGCCGCCCTCGACCATGTAGCAAGCGAGCGTCCACGGGCTGCCGGAAAAACCGATCAAGGGCACGCGCCCATTCAATTCGGTGCGAATTTGTGTGACCGCGTCGAACACATAGTCGAGTGAACCCAGGTCCGGTGCACGCAGCGCCATCACGTCCTGTTCGGTGCGCAGCGGACGCTCGAATTTCGGGCCTTCGCCATCGACGAAATACAAGCCCAGGCCCATCGCATCGGGCACCGTCAGGATGTCCGAAAACAGGATCGCGGCGTCGATCGGAAAACGGTCGACCGGTTGCAGCGTCACGGCGGTGGCGTAATCAGGATTCTTGGCCAGGCCGAGGAAGGAGCCAGCCTCGGTGCGCGTGGCGCGGTATTCCGGCAGATAGCGTCCGGCCTGGCGCATCAGCCACACCGGCGTGTAATCTGTCGGCTGGCGCAGCAGCGCGCGCAAGAAAGTGTCATTCTGGAGCGGGGCGAATTGTGGCATGAAAGGCAACCGGTGGCGTGGAGAAGGACGCTATTATCGCATCCAAGCGCCGCTTGCCGGCACATCGATGCAAGCGGACCCATGCCTGCCGCGGCGCTGCATTATGAGATACTGGCCGCCAGTAGCCGGCTTGGCCCGCGCGCCGCTTTCAGCTTCAGACATCACACGGAGATCGCATGACACCATCCCTATCCCATCCTGCCCACGGCGCATGGCCGTCCCCGATAGCCGCAGCACAAGTGGCAGCGGGAGCGCAGGCGCTGACGCAACTGACACTCGGCGGCGCTGACGGGGCCGACCTATACGTGCTCGAAGGGCGCGCCAGCGAAGGCGGGCGCAATACCCTGCTGCGCCGGCGCGGCGATGCGGTCGAGGAAATCACGCCCGCCCCGTTCAACGTACGCAACCGCGTCCATGAATACGGCGGCGGCGCCTATGCGATCGATGGCGACACGGTCTATTTTTCCAATTTTTCAGACGACCGGATCCATCTGAAAGCTGGCGCCGGGCCGGCTGTGCCATTGACTGTGGCGGCGGGCGGGCGCTGGGCCGATTTCATCGTCGACCATGGGCGCGCGCGCCTGATCGGCGTGCGCGAACTGCATCCGGCGACGGGCGATGATCATCCAAGCAACGCGCTGTGCGCGATCGACATCCACGACGGCACGGTCGCAACGCTGGTCAAGGGCAGCGATTTTTATGCCGCGCCGCGCCTGTCGCCGGACGGCAAGCAACTGGCCTGGCTGAGCTGGGACCACCCGAGGATGCCTTGGCAAGGCACGCAATTGTGGCAAGCCGAGGTGCAGGCCGACGGCAGCCTGGGCCAGCCGCGCCAGATCGCCGGCGGCGTGGACATCGCCATTTGCCAGCCACAATGGTCGCCAGCGGGCGAACTGCATTTCGTTTCCGACAGCAGCGGCTGGTGGAATCTGTACCGCCAGACCGATGCCGGCATCGATGCGCTGTGCCCGATGCCAGCCGAATTCGCGACGCCGCACTGGACCTTCGGCGTATCGATGTATGGATTTTGCGCCAACGGCGACATCATCTGCACCTATCTTCAAGATGGGATCAGCCATTTGGCGCGGCTGCCGGTCGACCGACCGAGCCAGATCGAGGCCATCGACTGCCCATACCAGGAAATCCGCGAACTGCGGGTCGGCCCCGATTTTGTCGCGCTGCTGGGCGGCGCGCCGGCGCGCGCGCTGGAATTGTCGACCATCGATCTGGCCAGCGGCGACCTGACGGTGCTGGCGCGCTCGATCACGCAAGTGCCCGCTGCCAGCTACCTGTCGATTCCCGAAAGCATCCGTTTTCAGGCTGGCGATGGGCGCAGCGCGCATGCGTTCTTTTATCCACCGAAGAATGACGATGTCGAGACCAAGGCTGGCAGCTTGCCGCCGGTGATCGTGATCAGCCACGGCGGCCCGACCAGCATGACCAGCAATACGCTGAAATTGGCAACCCAGTAC
>CANFGA010000255.1 GCA_947446335.1 Oxalobacteraceae bacterium
CCAAGGCTGACATCACCGACTACATCGTCGGCTTCTATAACTGCAAGCGCATCAATTCAGCATTGGGCAATCTGTCACCCTCCGTCTACGAACGGAAAATGGCAGCACACGAACCTATCGTTGTGTCCGAAATTACTTGACCACAGCAGTGGTCTCAAGCCTGCTGGTATGAATTGCAAGTGACGGGCTGCCAGGCATTCGTTACCACTGGATCTTGAGGGGAACAGCGCCACAGGGTGATACAGCGGGCTACGCCGCAGCCCGCCCGCAATTTTGGCTTGGGCTTTCTAGCTACCCTGCGTCAGGGTATTGGCACCAAACCGAGCCCGGCGGCCACTATAGATGAACGAATCGCCCTCAACAAACACGAAACTGGCACGGGCTGATTCACTTTCCGGCCAATGATCAGCGCCCTCTCTGGCCGCTCCATTCACGACGCAGGTATGGGAAGCACCGCTATTACGGATGAAGTGCGGCACCTGCGGCACGGCGGTATCGCTGACGAAAAGCACAGGGCGCGTGTTGATGCCGCGATAGCGCAGCTCGGGCCCCACGAAGCGCCAGTAGTACTGGGAATGAACGACGCTGGCCAGCACCACGGACGCCGGGTCATTGGAGTCAAACAGTACAATCGACGGCCGCTTTAAGGTCTCCTGCGAAAGATGGCGCCCTAGCCCGAATTGCTTGTTGAAGAGCGCACGGCATAGCTCAGTCAACTGCGCCACCTCAGCGGGCCGCTGATGTGCCACGTACGACTTGAAATCGTAATGAAGACTTGGGTGGGAGCTTTCTTCAATAGTCGCATGCAACGACGGGGGCAAGCCGGGATCTGCGCTGCACAACGCCAGCGATACCTGTCTAACGGTATCGCCGAAGACTTGGCAATTGTCATCCGTGGCGTCGCGCCCCACGGCATCGATCGCGGTTTCCAGCAAATGGGCGAATCCACACGACTGAAGCGCTGCGCAAGTAGACTCAGGCAACGCCAGCAACAGGCTTCGGCACCAGTCCTTGGACGTTGTGCTGAAAGCGAGAGGGATATTGTCGGAGCGCGCGTCGATGTAACGGAATTCATCGAACAGAGACTCTAGGTTCAGCGCAACCACGCTCTTCCACACCGTGGTGTCCTGCAGCGCCGGCGCCGTTGTATCGACCAGCAGCACACCCGGCACTTCGGCCATGGACAGAGCCTCGATCCACAGACACAGCGCGGGGAGTGCCGCATCTTCCTGCGGACCGAAAAAGCAGACTGGCCCGTTCTCCGACATTTCAAGATCCGCAGTAACGATACTGGAAAATACCGCCTCATGCAGATCGTTGCGGCTAACAATTTTCCAGAAGTGTGTATCGGGATTCCGCCCCCCTCGTTTTAGAATGGTTTCGGCCTCGTGCCAGTTCCGGAAGCCACGCGCACGCGCGTAGGCTTCTTGGCAAATCGATAGCGTGTAGCGAGTGCCAAAAACATCCTCCGACGTGCGCTGCAGTCTTTTGGAATCGCGTTTAAGGGTAGTAAGCGTAAGACGGACGGACGCGCGCAACGCCCGTAAGAGTGAGAAGTCCATAGTAGTCTCCGACAAATTGTATATTCCGACCGCAGCCGGATCCATAGTCGCCGCAAATACAGAATCCATGTCGAAGACAGTAGAAACTGATACAACATCCCTCTCGCAGAAGTTCGCCAAGTGCGGCAGGCAGGCGGGGGAAACGCCGATGTTCAGATTGACAGAGAATCAGTTTTAACGCAAGCGCAGACGTCATTTTCTCTGCCGCACTATTGTTACGGCCGCCGGTCAAGGTTAGGCTTACCTCCGTGGTGTCTGTTTTGAACAAGGTCTGACCGGGCGGCGCTGGCGACCGATGACAATGGAGGATTGCAGATGGCTCCTGAGTGCTCTGATCTTTTGGTTCCTTGGTATGGTCATTTCTGACCATACCAGGAGCGGAAAGCCGTCTGGCGAAGGTCTCGGATCAAATGGGCCCGGTGGTGGCAATGACGGTGATGGCAACGGCGGTGGCGGTGGCGGTGGCGGTGGCGGTGGCGGTGGCGGTGGCGGTGGCGGTGGCGGGTAAAGGATTTCACCCCTAGTACCTCTGCATAGAAATCGAAAGGGACGAAACTCCAGAACTCAAATATAACGTGTCGCTCGATGAAATTCTTTGCGAAAAAAACAGATGCTTCGATCCGGGACTCAGTGAGGCACAGCGGGCAACCAACAAGCCATGGCGCAGGCCGATGTAGAGCGCGCCGAACAGCCGCGAACAGGCGATGACGGCGAATCTGCCGGCGGCCGCGATTTCAGCCATCGTCGGCGCCATGCAGACCCATCAGAGCATGGCGACCCGCTTGTTGAGCGACGACCTGACCCGGGAATTGTTTCTTGACGTGGTGTATGAAATGCTGAAGAAGGATCTGGGCGGGGATTTGTTGACGGCGGCGCGGCGATAAATCAGCCCTGCGACGAAAGCATGAGGCAGTGCTTGGGCCCGCTTCCAGTCGACGGTGAGAAGGTTTGGGATTCTCGGAAAGAGCGCGGCCGGCTGGAAAAAACACTATTTCTATTGGTGGAAGCCGGACATTGCCATTTTTGGCTACGCAGCGCGCTCGGCCCCACAGCAGCTTACAGCAACTTGAGCGCCAGATCCTCGGCGCAAAAATGGGTGACACAGGGAGATAGTGCTCAAGTAAAGTACGCAATAATTGCGTCTTTTCTGTAACTGTATTACTTTTTTCATCACTCCCCTTTTCATGCGCAGAGTACTGAAATTCATCGACACCGGCTCCATCCATTAGTTTCGATTTGGCACGATCACCTGCTGGACTCTACTCTAGCTAGCCAAATAATTGACACGCGCCGGGAATTTTTCAAACAACTCCCCAGAAACGTAGGCTAACAAATTATCAAGACTTTCCCGGTATCCAGTTTGGTGATTTTCGACTGAGGAATAGCCCAAGTGAGGTGTCAATATGACATTTTTCAGGTCCATAAGCGCATGGCCGGTTGGTAATGGTTCCTGGTCGAACACATCCAGCGCAGCGAAACCGATTGTTCCTTCCTTCAATGCAGCCAACATCGCCGCCTGATTGACAATCGCGCTTCGCGCTGTGTTAATCAGGATAGCATCGGGCTGCATCATGGCGAACTCACGCTTGGACAAGGTAGATACGCTACGTTCGCCAAGTTGCAAATGAATCGAGAGCACATCGCTGCGCTTGAGCAGCTCATCCTTGCTGACCAGTTCGGCACCCAACCCGGCTGCGCGTTCTGAACTGAGGTTTTCACTCCATGCAACGACCGTCATTCCAAATGCACGGGCAATGGCCGCAACGTCGGCACCGACCCGCCCCAGGCCGAGAATACCCAAGGTCTTGCCCCGCAAGGTAATGCCAAGGTTTGTCTGCCAGATGCCTGCGCGCAGGTGACAATATTCCTGAGGGATGCGCCTGGCAGCCGCAAGTATCAAACCCCAGGTCAATTCCACCGTTGAAGCCAGCCCGGCTGGATTCGCTCCGGTAAGCGTCACGACGATGCCCAATGCTGAAGCTGCTTCAAGGTCGATCGCACGGGCGCTCGTGCCTATCACGCCGATGTAGCGCAATATCGGCAAGAGCGTGAGTACGTTCGCCGGCAAGGCCATGCGCTCACGCATCACAATCAACGCGTCGAAGCTTGCCAGTTCGGCAATCGCCTCATCCGCACTCAAATGCCGATCGAACGCATGGACATCCCAAGCGGGCCCCAGTTCAGACCAGTCGACCAAACTCTTTGAGACTTCCGGATAATCATCAAGAATCGCCAGTTTCATTTCACTCCCTCCGTTGCATGTTTCCCTATTGAAATACGCCGCGACTGTCGACGGAACTTACCGTCCCTCGTATGTGGGCGCCCGCTTTTCCAAGAAGGCTCGCATGCCCTCCTTCTGGTCGCGTGAATCAAACAACCGTTCAAAGTAACGCCGCTCCAGTGCCAGCGCAGTTTCGAGTGGTGCGTCAGCGCCCAATCGGATGACCTCGCGAATGCTACGTACAGCCAAAGGCGGCATTTTCGCTATCGCCGTCCCGATTTCAACGCTACGCATCAGCGCCTCACCAGGAGCCACCAAAGCACTGACCAGGTTGGCCGCATAGGCTTGACGAGCAGGAATCAACTGGCCGGTCAGTGTCCATAGCAAGGCTTTGTACGGACCGGCAGAGCGCAGCAGGCGCTGGGTACCGCCGGCACCTGGCATGATGCCGACCGCAATTTCAGGCTGACCGAACTGGGCGTCCTCGGCAGCTATGATCATGTCGCAGGCCAGCGCCAGCTCGCAACCTCCGCCCAACGCATACCCTTCGACCGCCGCAATCAACGGCTTGCTGGCATTGCGCAGCACGTGAAAAACCTCATCTGTCTTGCCATGAACATGATCGCTCGGGCGCATATTTTCCATCTCGGCGATGTCACTGCCTGCCGCAAAGATGCCATTGCTGCCGGTCAAGACAATGGCCACGACACTTGTGTCAACTTCCAGAACCCGTATTCTGTCAATCAACTGGCGCTTGAGTTGCAGATTGAGTGCATTTTTGCGCGCTGGTCGATTCAATGTCAGCACGGCCACCCGGCCGCGCTTTTCAAGCAGCACGACATCTTCCATTTCGTCATTCATGGCAAGCCAGTCACGGGAGTACTCAAGAACACTGCGCGTTGTAGCCAAATGGACACGCGATAGCGTTCCTCGCCGTAAATGCGTGCAAGATGCGTCAAGACTTCGACGACCCGCTCCACCCCGATGGCCTGCCCCCACGCCAGCGGTCCGACAGGGTAATTGACACCCAATTTCATCGCCGCATCGATATCGTGGGGTGACGCGACTCCTTGCTGGACTGCGTCAGCCGCTTCATTGACCAACATCGCCACGGTCCGCATCACTGCGAGTCCGGGTGCATCGCCTAGAAACGACACTTCCTTCCCAAGCATGCGAAAGAATCCCGTCGCCAGAAAAATGTGTTTGGGCGTGACATTTTCGCTGGCGCCAATAGCCACACGCCGGCAAGACCGGTAGTCGAAGGCAAGATCAAACACCACGACAGGCTCGCCCAGTGCGATCGAACGCTCAGTGGCGCTTCGTCCATCCGTGAGCACCATCGCCAAGCCATCCACACGGATAATGCCGGTCGCGCCATCGAGTCGATCCACTATTTTCCCCGTGGTCTCCTCAACGAGCGTCACCAGGAGCTGCGCAGGACCGAGCGCACTCTCAACCTGCAGGGTGGCTGGCGTCAGAAATTCGCTCAGTTGCTGCGCAACTGGAACCGCCTGATCTGCCCCATACAGGTAAAAGCCGCGTCCGCTCTTGCGGCCTAGCCAACCTGCATCGACGAGGTCTTTC